>JACQNY010000083.1 GCA_016202795.1 Candidatus Aenigmatarchaeota archaeon | reverse complement strand
CTGTAAATCCTTTATTTTTTCCTTGGTTTTTTTATCCTCGGAGTCCATGGTTTTTAATCTTATCTCAAGCATTTCCTTCTTTTCGGCAAGCTCTTTTTTCATCTCTCCGCCGGTCGTTTTTATCAATATCGGGCCCACGGACTTATATATCTCCTTGTCGCCGGCTTTTTCAATCTCTTCCAGCGTCCTGTTTATCTCCATCAGCTGCGCCTTAGTAGCGTCTTTCTGCCCGGTTATCATCTGTGACTGCTGCTGGTAAGCCTGGAACTGCATTATCATTCCGCGGACTTCTTCATTGACTTCCATACCAAATCCCTCTTGATCGAATGTTTTTATCTCGCCCTCACGCGTCTCGGTGAAACTGCGGCAGTCCTGGTTATTATCCTGAATCCGCAGTACGGGCATCTTATCCTTTTTCCCGACATCTCAACTTCTTTTTTGCAATTTAAACAACGATATATCATTTGGATCTCCTCTCAATTCCTTTTTTATTTTCAACAGGTTTAGCAATGCTAAACTGTGCAAGGAAACCTATTGTTTCCTATGTTTTAATTTGTTTATTTACCCTTGCTTTTCTTTGTCTTTTCAGGCTCAACCTTCTCCTTTGGCTTCGCCTTGGGCCTTTCCTTGCCCTTGAACTTGTCGCGCTTGGACTTGGACTTGCCTATGGTGATATCTTTCTTGAATGGTTTTTCGCTTTCTGTCAGCGCTGAAATGGTGCGCTCAGAACCGTAAGCGGGATTGTACGCGCCGCCCGCGAAAACGCAGCCGCAGGCCTTACATTCCCATATCCCGCTGGCCTGTCTGATGACAGCCGACTTTATGCACGAAGGGCAGTCGTGACCGCCTTTTTGTACAGCCTCGATATCGGAAACCATTTTCCTTATTTTTTGTCCGAACCGGACTCCGTAACGTCCTGCTGACCCGATTCTTTTGGTTCTTTTTGACATAATTATCAGCTTACTTTAATGCCGCCCTTAAATTTTCCTGTTTCTCAGCCGCGATCAACAGCATTTTGTCCAGCTCTTCAACCGTAAACCCTTCCGTGCCGCCTTTCTGCAGCGAGCATATGTTGCCGTCGTTCTTAATTGAGACTGTTAACCTTGCGTCGGCAGCATTTTCCTCTTCTTTCGTTGGGTCGATTAGCAGTTTTCCGTTGATTTTGACAGTAGTCACGCTTATCGGCATTGCGGTTATTGGTAATGCGCCCGATTTTTCATCGTAGTTGACTTTACCGTTCTCGTACTTGGGCATTTTTGCAGTTGCTAACGCTGCAACAGCGGCCAAATTACCCGCGTCAATTAAATTGCCGTCAAAGTTCATTACATGAAGGTCGACATTGACAATCCAAACAGCCTCTTCGTTTATCTTTAACGCTTTCACGTCAATCATTTTCGATTCTCTGACAGTACGGTCAACGACGCGCGCGAATTCTATTGATCGTATGTCCGGCGGACCAGGCTCAAAATCCGGGTCTGCGATAGGCGTTAACTCTGCGCCAACCATCAGGACGCCTTCGTCCGGTTTGTCTTCAAAAGGCTCGCCGACAGACATTTTTATGCCCGCGATAACAATCGTGTTGCCCAGTTTAACCTGCGCCGAACCTTCAGCGCTTTTTATTACATTCGTTTCAATTTCAACATCCCTGAACTCGTCGAATTTTCGTTTATCCAGGCGCAGGCCCTTTTCAGCAAGCTCGTGCACGTATCCTTCGCTTATAGTCATCATAATACCGCCGTGTATTTGTTCTTCAACGCTTCAACCTGCGCCTCATAAACTTTCTCGCACCCTTTTATCGCAACGTTAACCACGTTCTTCAAATCGTCTGCGGAAAGGTCGCCGTCCATCTGCAACAATGTTATCTTCTTCATGCTCGGCATGTAAGCCACAGGAATATCGGCTTTTGTTTTTTCCTCTTCATTGTATGTTAAATCAAGAACGTAATCGCCGTCGACTTTGCCCGCCGCCACTGCAGCGATTAAGCCGCGCATTGGTATTCCGGCATCCGCCAACGCAACCGAGGCTGCGTTGATTCCGGCGCACCTTGTGCCCGCGTCACCCTGCAAAATCTCTATGTAAATGTCAATCCCGACCTTGGGAAACTCTTTTGTGAAAATCGCCGCTTCTAAAGCATCCGCAACAACCTTTGATATCTCCTGCGACCTTCTGTCTTGGCCGGGCCTTTTTCTGTCTTTTGTCGAAAACGGCGCCATGTTGTACCTGCACTTCAGATGCGCCTTTTCTGGATTTTGCAAAAATTTAGGGAACAATTCTCTCGGCCCGTACACGCCTGCGACCGCGACCGTGTTGCCCATTTTTACATATGCCGAACCCTCGGCATTCTTTAAAACGCCGGCCTTGATCACAAGTTCCCTTAATTCCTCTTTGCTTCTGCCATCAGCTCTAATTGGCATCACCTTCAACATATTCGTAAACTTTCGCATCTGCCGCAACTTTGACGCCCGGGTTGGAATTTAAAAATTCCGTTACCATGTTCGTCAACCCGTCCAAATGCGATTTATCATTGACCATTAGAACAGCCTGTGTCGCTAAATCTTCGTTCTCTCCTTTGATCCAGACCCTTCCATTCTGGCCGATAACAATGTTGCAGCCTGTTTTTTCCTTTATCATGCTTATCATTGAGCCGGCTTTGCCGATTAATCTCGGAACCTTCGACGGCGTGATGTTTACAATTTTCCCGCCGCGGAGTTTTTTGCACATTATGTCCTTCATTGTCAATTGGATATTCTTGTGCTTTGAAACTGAGATAATCTTTGCGTACAAAACATCGCCCACATCAAAGAACCTGCTTAGATCAGCGCCTCGCTCAACATATTCTTCCGACGCCTCGCCTATTGACAAGGAAGCCTGGTAAGGCGAATTGATATCCAAAAACCACGTTGACATTTGGACATCGAGAACTTCACCGATTAACTTGTCGCCGGCCTTTGGCATGTATCTTCCGGACAGCGCTGTTACGCCAACATTCCTTTCGCGTATGGAAACTATCCCGACATTTTTTGCCAGTATCCTGTCGCCTTCGCGGAAAGCGCCGTAACCGGGCAAATAATCCAGGCCTTCGGCCAGGATTTCACCCGGAACAACAAGGTCCCGTTCGTTTTTTAAAATTGTCATTTTTTATTGCCTCGATTAAATTGTTTTTACTTCTTTTGATTCTATCTTGCCTTCTGTGATTTTATTAAGCCTTTGGAGCATCTCCGCCGCTAATCCCGAAGGCAGCTCGACCATGCACGAATACGAACCGTCAGAACCCCATGAATCTTTTTTCACGGTTGTTGTCGAGCGTATCACCGAACTTGCCTTTCCGGCATATTGCACGGGTATCCGCAATTCGATTGCAACAACCTCGATTTTTATGGGCAGCAGCGTTTTTATAGCTTTAACAACGCCGTCAACCTGGTCTTGGGCGGGTTCCATCGGGTCTACGTGAATCCCAGCCTCGTCCATCGCGTTCATTATCCTTTGCTGCGGATGCGGCGCGTTCGTCTGCGGGTTGACAGCATTGCGCGCGATCATGTTCGCGATTTGCATTTTCTTGTCCTCGACCATTTTCCTTCTTTGGTCTGTTGTTAACTGTATCTCCCCGTCGCGGAGTATTTTTTCCGCGATCTTTTTTGCGTCAGTTGTCCCGAATATTTTCTGTACTATCGCGTCCTGTATCCTGTCCGCTTTCCTGGCATCGTGAAAAACGCCCGGATATGCAAGTATGTCATCTATTTTGACATCCTTGCCCTTCCTGAACTCGTGCGCTTTGACCGGATCCACTAAAACTTCGAACTTCTCGCCAGCTTTTGTCAATCTTGCGATAACAGCATTGTCCAATGAAACTGTCATTTTATCACCTTGGTTTAGCATATGAATCGCCGCGCAAGGAAAGGATAATAAAAGCCTTCCTGCCCGGAAATCCCGTTTTCTTGTTCTTTGACCTTACAACTATTATAATAAGGGTAATTTAAGCTTTTCGTAGTTCTTTTGGTTGACCTTTTCTCTTGCTGCGATACCAAATAATATCAGAATTTCTTTCAGCAACTTGAAAAATTCTTCCCTGCTCAGTTTCGCCTGCTTTAGAATCTCGCCCAAAATATTCGGATCTATGTCTTTTGCGCCATGTATAGGTATTGTTGTAGACCTGCCATCAGGATGTATAAGCCTAAGGTGGCTTCCTTCCTGCCTGACAGGCCTGAATCCTATCTTACCAAGTATTCTTATCAACTTGTAAGCGGCTATGGGAAATAATCTCATGTTAAGCCTCAATTATTTGTACGCCGACAAAATCAGATTTTTCTATGCGTTGTTTTAGCATAAGATGCAATTTAATCGCTTCTCTTAGATATTCAGACAGTTTAGGAAGCGTTTTCGCCTGTGTATGACAGCCGGGTAAAGACGGTACACGGGCTGTGTAATATTTCATGCCTTTTTCCACGACAACCGCAAATTTTTTGCCGACGCCGGCATTCATTATATTTACAGCTACAAAAGTGCTTGTCATGCAATCTTTTTCATTCCTTAAATTAAGTTTGATTTCTTTCCTGACACTTCTAATGAGAGCGTCCAGTGTTTTCGATTTTACATAACAACCGGCCAGACCTGATATAGTGGCCTTGTAATTTTCCTTGCTTTTCTCTAAGATTACAATAAATTTATTTACCATATCAAATCCCCAGCAAACCAAGCGCGGTATTTCTAAGAATTTTTATGCGCGCTATTAATTTTTCCGCCTCTGCAACAGATATGTCCTTTCCATAGTAATTCACAGCGTTCCTTACCTTCCTGATTTCATCAAATTCGTCTCCTAAGTCGCTTTTTTGGACTATCTCCTTCAGGAAAGCTGTGTAGCATTCGTGATTATAGATTTTGTAGTTGTTTTTTAGCGCTAAGGCTTCCAGCACCTCACGTAGCGAGTCGTAGGCTAGAGAAAATTTGGAAGCTGCAGTTACGTCGTTCATTTCAAGCTTGCCCTGTGACTCCAGCTTATTTTTACCCGATTTAACCAAGGATTTTATCATCTCGTGATCAGGTTTTATCTCTTTGACCATTGATTTATCGCAACACCTTTTCCAGTCCGCCGTCATAAAAATATCCTGCCTCTCAGCACATAACCGTTGATTATATTATTACCGAGTTCTTTGTTCTTAAGATCTGCAAAGGATTCGAACCAAAGTACATTTATGTCCCTTCTTATATTTTTCTCGAACAACGATAAGTCTATTTGTTTTTTTCCACCAAAAACTGCCAAGTCTACGTCAGAATCTTCTTTAACTTCGGCTTTGGACAGGGATCCGAATAAGACTACCAGTGGGCTAACCAGCCTGCTCCCGATCATTTCGGTGATTTTTACCAGTTTGCGCCTCCAGTACAGCCTCGAAAGGTCTATGAAATCCCCGCTTTCTTTGTTTGCGTAAAACAGTATGTAATTTTTGTAAGCGTCCTTCATCAGCAGTTTATCCCTAGCGAAATCATTCAACAGTTTGGATGCCGTGGGTGGTGATATGCCCATAATACGCGCATATTCCCGTACATTAACCCTCCTGTAACAATCCTCAAAAAACGGTTTCAGATAGGCAATAATTTCTAACATATGTTAAATATTATTTACATACGTTTAAATACTTTAACACTATAAATCCAAAGCAGCGAAACCGGCTATATGTCAAACCTCGACAATCTGAATGCCCACGAAATCATCGCCTTTGAAACTCTTGTTATCGTAGAGGCATAGTACAAGCACCTCTTTGACATACTTTATCAGCTTATTCGGGGTCTTTGCCTGTGTAAAACACCCGGGCAACGAAGGAACATAGGCAAAATAATAGCCGTCTTTGTCCTTTTCTATCGCGACGCAGAATTTCTTTTTCTTAAATTCTAACATACGCACGCCCACAAAATCAGCGGACAAATCTTCATAGGTTTTCGGATAAAGACGTACGGCTTTTTTTATCGCTTTTAACAAATCGTTTATGTTGCCGGCCTTGGCATAGCAGCCGTAAAGCTGCGGTGCATACGCTGTGTAATTTTTATTGCTTTTTGTAATAATTATCGGGAGTGTGATTTTCATCAGATCATCTTTCATTCTAGACCCAAACTATTCCGGATAGCATCATCAACTTCTTCCATCTTCTTTCTGGATATTTTTCCGTAATTCCTGATTATCCTTGATTTGTCTATCGTCCTTATCTGGTTAAGCAGTATGTTGGATTTTTCTTTGAGCGGTGAATTCACAGGATCAATTTCCACATTGGTTGGAAATTGTTTGGAGAATATCTTTGACGTTATGGGAGCAACAATTGTCGTGGGGCTGTATTCGTTTCCGATATCGTTCTGGATTATTACAGCAGGCCTTGTCTTGCCTTGCTCTGAACCAATGACAGGGTTGAGATTGACTAAAACAATATCCCCGCGTTTAACCTGCATTGCTATTCCTCATAATCGATTTTTTCCCATTCTTTGTTCACTTTTTTTAGCTCTTCTTTCATTTCAACGTACCCTTCTTTCATGAGCGCTCTCCTTTCCTTAACACTTTTTTTCTCTATATGGATGATCAACTCGTCTCTTAGCGTTATCTTATTTGTTTTCACAATTTCATTCGGTATGATAACGCCCATGGAATTCCCCCACCTCTTGGGTTTTGCAACCACATCCATAACATTCACTGTATAACTAATGTATAACTTAGGTATATAAACTGCGCACATCTATCCGCATATTTATTCATCGTATAAAGGGTATATTTACGTTTCGGTAATAGTATTCCGATAAAAAGTTTTCATTTTTTCAAAGAATACAGCTTTGCGCGTCCGACGATCCGCAGGATAACAAGGCCTTTCACTTCCATGATCGCAAGATACTTCGACGCCGTGACGCGGTTAATCTTATTTTTCTTTGCAACCTCCTCTATCGTCATCCCCCATTCCGCCGCGTTCCGAAGGCTGTTCAATATTGTTTCCTCGGTCCCCTCGAATTTCCGTTTCTTTGACATGTTGATCTCCAGTTAGAAACAGATGCATACTAATAGCATCTGTTTCAGTCAGATTCTCAGATTACCGTAATGCTTATCAGCGTCTTCCCGCCGCTCGTGCCGTTGTTTTCTATGCGCAGCTTGTACGTGCCTTTCTTCAGCGTTTCTGTGCCTTGCACGTCTATGTCGCTGTATTTCAGCTTCAAAGACAGCAAATTCTTGTCGCGCAAAGGATAACCGAACGACGGATTTATCTGTGTTGTAAATTCTCCGCTATCCAATAATTCAGCGCGGTTCTGGAACGACGCTCTTGTTCCTTTTGTGACAATTGCATAGATCCTGCTTTCGCGTATCAGTCCGTTGACGTTTATCCTGTGCTCCATTGTTGTGTTCGATGCTGAAACAGAAACGCCGCCGCCTGTGCCATACAATCCGATAACAGAGTCGTTGAAGAACGAAACTATCCAGCGGCCGTTCCATTCTGTGGTTGCGTTTGTCTTGTTCGCAGGAATTTCGCCTGATGTTGTGGTGTAAATCATATTGCTGGTGTTGTCGGCTATGAAGAACCTTACCGTTAAATTCGTCGAAGGCACAATCACAGACACTGTGAATGTATTCGTGACGTTGACATTTTGGGAGCCAAATGTGAAGTTCGCGAATATGTACTGCGTGCCTGCGAAGAAATTTGTTAACGCAATCGTGTCCGATTGTGTAGCAGACCCGCCCTGCGATATGTTCAACAATGTGGAGTTCCAATACTGCCTGTACGTTTGCGTAAACGTCGTCGAGTTGAATATGTAGACTGTTAAATTGCCGTTCGTAATCGCTTCGTTAGCCGTCGAAGTGACTGTTGTTGTTAAAACAGCCGTGTCCGACGTCCCGTACGTCGCCCTGTTCGAAGACGATGTTATCGTTGCGTTCGTGTTCGAACTGATATTGAACTGCGTGGTGATATTTCTTACAACCTGCGAGCCCGTCTCATTCGTATAATTGAACGTCGCGTTCAATGTGTATGTCCCTGTGAAGTTTTTATACGTGCGGAAAGTCAGGTTAAGGTTGGTTATGTTCAGGTAATTTAACACGCCGGCCGTAATAACGTTCTGCGAGTAAACCTGTTCGATCCTCTGCGACGCGTTGTAAACTTCAATAACCAACCTTCCGGAAACATTTATCCCGCCCACTGATGTTATGTTGCCTTGTATTCCGACAGCATCGTTGACCGTGTAGTTAGTTGACCTGTTAACTGCCAGCGTTGGCAATGTTGCATTAATCCTTGTTATGTCAAACGTCTTGACGTCAAATCCCAGTAAACCGGATTGATCGCTCACGTTGCAGCGCATCGAATATGTTCCTGCGTTGTTCGCGCTCACATTCCAGGTTGTGTGGTTCGCCTTGACAGAATTCGCATTTATCACGCCTATTGTCCTGTTGCCGATATCCGGATTTGTCGCTGACGAAGCGACTAGAGCGCTGTTGTAATCGTTGACAGTGCACGCGATCGTTAATGTCGTTATCGCCGTTTCCGTGGGATTATTCACAGTCACATTAACAGTCACGTTTCTCGAGGAATTGTATTTCGGCGCGTCCAGCGTTATGTTAACGTCAGCTGAAACGTTGAACGAAACTGTAAAGTTAGCGCGTTCGTACGCAGCTCCTCCGACCCATGTGTAGTTAGCGCGGACAGAGTAATTTCCTGACCTGTTATAGAAATCGTTCCAGTTGTCATTGATCGTGTACAGCGACGATGGCGTTACAGACACGGACAAGTTCTTGAAGTTAGTTATCTCATGTGTTGCGTTCCAAACTGAAAGCGTGAAGTTTCCTGTAACACCCAAGTTTCCTCCAGCGGTTACGTTGCCGTTTACATTAACCACGTTCCTGAACGTCAGCAGCGTCGAGTTCAGCGTGATGTTTATCTGCGCTGTCAAATTCGACGTAATATTGAAATCTACGCTGCTCGCCAGTATTGTGCGGTTTCCTGTGTGGTTGTAATACGTAAACTGCGCAGTAGCGCGGTATGTCCCCGGCGATTGCGTGCCGACAGGCCATTCGCGCTTGAAGTAATAAGTCCCGCCTTTGTATCCGCCGTCATGATGATAAATTGCAACATCATCGAAGCGCGAGCTCGAGCGGTGCGTGCCCAATGCGATTGTTCCGCCGACAATCGGGTCGTATATTTCCGTTGTGTTAATTCTTCCGAGCCCGCCTATCTCCGCTTCCAGTTTATTTTCGCGCACAGTGATGTTTAACGTATACCACGTGTCCTTCGAAATAGTTATCGTGTTCGCAGAGTTGTCCGTGATGTTAAACGCAGTCCGGTTGTTCTTGTAAATCGCAAATTCTCCGTTCGACGAGATGTTCAACATGTAGTAACGCGTCGAATTTTCATGACGGAAGTAAACCTGCGTTACATTCGCAACCCCGCCAAGCATGTTAAACCGCAGTGAAACCGTGTAATCATTCCAGTAGGAATTGTTTTTCAATTTCGTGACCGTGCTCGCGTCTGCGGACGCGTTGGCTGTTTGTATGTAAACGCCGTTCTGCACTATCCACGACCCTATCGTCGCGTTCCAGCCTTCGGCTGTTCCGTCAGACTCGTTGAAATGATCCTCGAATGTGTACGGAACTGTGATGTTATGGACTTGCGGGAATGTTGTCTGCTCTGCGCCGTAAATCGCCCAATAAACGCTGCGCAAGAACATGTCCTTCGCTTCTGTAGTCCAATATGTGGCACGATAAGGCCCGTAAACTACAATCCGCCCGCTGTTCGTGTTATTAACGCCTATGATCGTTCTTCCGGACGTCCCGTCATCGGCCAGTTCAGTGCCGCGGAAATCAAACAAGTACAATGAGTTGTACGTGACGTCCTGCACGTCCGAGACGTTGGTGTTGTTATAACTGTCCGTAACCGCGTGCGGGACTTTCACATTAACGTCGCGCTGGAAGCGCCCGCCCCAGCCGCTCGACAAGTTTAAATCAACCGCGCCTTTTATCATTCCGTAATACGTCATGACTAATGGTTTACCGCCAGTCACCTGCGACCAGATGTTGTTATCAATGTATTGAAGGAAGAAATTATCGTACGACGCTTCAGCCCACACAATCACATTGTACAGCGACGGCGTCCATGTGTTCGCGTTTACAGTGTCGTCGTCAACGAGCGTTACATTGTAGCCTGCTGTCGTTAGCGTGGAATTGTACAAATACTCGTAACTGTCAAGAGCCGAAGAATTCGCAACTATCAAGCCGACATTGTCCTGCACAACATTCTTTATCGTGATGTCCAATGTCCCGTTGATCTCAATGTTGCCTAACCGCACAATTGTGCCGTTGACTAAAACGCCCTGGTTCTGCGTAACATTCGCTGTCACATTAACGAACATCGATGTCATATTCGCCAGCGTGCTTTCGTTTACGTAAATTGTTGTAAAGTTTCGCCCGGTGCGATAGAACGCGCGCGCAGCAGTGTAATTCAAGCTGTAATTGCCCGCGTGTATGTCCGTGATATTATATTGTCCTGAATAATTCCCGATGTTTATGTTGATCATGCTGACATTGCGCGAGTAATACGGAACATTCTTGAACTTGTTCGCGTACAAACTCGTCAAGTTCATCGTGACGTTTAACGAGCTTATCTCATCATTGCGCAAAAAGTCGCGCACAGTAACGTTTAACGAAATGTTCTGGGCGTATGTGTAATACGTCGTCGAGGGATTGATCAGACCGACCCACAAATTGCCGTAAACGCCGGCTATCCATGACGCCGACGACGCGGAATAATTCTGGTCGCCGTCAAACCAAAGCGTAAAGTTGTAGCCGCCGGGCACATCGTTGGACGTGATATTGTAAATCGTGTTGTTCGCGCCCGTGATTATCCCTAAAGCAGTGTAGTTTGTCGAATAGGTCTGCGTGTAGTTGAATGTTAGGTTCAACAATTTGGTCTCCCAGGAAAAGAACCCAAGCGGCGTTGACAAATAGCCCGTGGCGTTTATCCATTCGCTGCGGTTGTAATCTCTGTTCGCATTAGTATCGTTCAAATGCAGCGTCGCAACCGATTGCGCTTTCTCGATGTTCAGTATCTTCGAGACGTTGTACGCCGAATAGTTTTGCGACTCCTGGTACGTTACGTTGTACTGGTAGATTCCGGCAGCGGATAATTCATAATGCTGGCCGACGCCGCGAAGGTATTCATTTTGTATTTCTCCCGCCGACAAAGTCCTGTTGTATATTTTCACCTCGTCGATTGTTCCGTTCATCCTGCTGGTCTGCCACGAACTTATAGAAGCGTAAGTCGCATTTAGCGTGAAGTTGGATATTTGCGCGTTTGTTATCAAAGTGCCGTTTACGTAAAGCCTTACGTTGTCCCCGTCGTAAGTTCCTGCCACATAAGCCCATTGATCACTCGCAACTTTTCCAGCCGTTGAGTTTGCAGTAATTTGTGATGTACCATGTGTAACAGTAAAGATAGCATCGTTAAAAGAATCTATGTATAAAATGCTTCCATTTCCACCTGCACCCGCAAATGGGTAACCTATCTGCACGATCCTTTGATTTCCAATCACTGTCTTCACATTCACCCATACCGTGACCGAAAACCTGTCCTTGAGGTAATTGAAACCGCCTGCGGTATTTGGTGTGATGTTCACATATTGTAAAGTGGTCTTGTCAAAACTCAGCGCGTTCCCGAACTTGCCTGCGGTATGATTAACGCCGCTCACCAACGTCCCTTGGTTATTCCATCCGCTCGAGTCGTTGGCAACCGTATTGGCGACAGCGTTAGCCTCATCAAAATGCCACCAGCCGACAAGCTGCGAATCATTTGTGTAAGCAACCGGCGTTCCATTGCGTTCCAGCGAAATTGGATTATTTACATCTCCCAACCTCACAAACGCAGTCGTATTAACAGGCGCATGATAAATAAGCGGTATGTCTTTGAACACGCCGCGCGCCGAGTCGTTTATCTCCGCAGCGCTCATCGAATAATTGTATATGCGGACTTCGTCTATGGTTCCTTTGAAATAGCTGCCGCGCGCAGTTTCCGCGGCTACGTTTATCCACGCACCGCTGTTGTAAATTGTCCCTGTAGTGCTGTTCGTGTCCCTAAGCACGCCGTCCAGGTACCATCTCAGCACATTGCTCCCGTCATACGTCACGGCTATGTGGCTCCATGCGCCCAATGGTATTGATGTGGAGCTGTCCAGCCCTTGGTAGGATGATGATCCATCAGAGCTGATAAGCATCCTGAAATTGCCGTCGCCGTTCTCGGAAGTGTATATTATCCAGCTCCTGTCAGCGGTCGCAATGTCGTTCCATTTGGCAATCGGTGGCTGATAGCCGGCCGAGGAGCTTGGGTTCACCCAGAAAGACACGGAGAACGCCGAAGATAAGTTGACGTATCTTGATGTCGCCGCAAAGTCATCAGTTCCGTCAAACGTCAGCGCGTTGCCGAAACGTCCTGTTAAATTCCTCGTAACATTATTCGCCCCGCCTGTCCATGTCGCGTCATTCCTGAAACCGGACTGGTCGTAAGAAATTCCGGTCGTGTTTTCATCAAACGAAAGATACAAAACAGAACCGGACATTCCGGTTGTTCCGTTAGAATTGTTGTTCTGTATCCCGAGTATCGGCGTCGCTTTCTGTATGAACATCACGTACGAAACATTGGAATACGTGTAATTCGCAACGTTTATCAAAATCGCTGAGTAGTTGTTCGGGCCTGCCGGCAAAATTACATTTTCGGAAACATTTCCCGGCCCTCCGGTTCCTAAAGATGTTGAATTGCGCCACAACTGCAAGGTTCCTTCGTTGTTGTACAAAATTGATGTGCGGAACGCGGTTGCGTTTGTCGGATTGCCATATACATATGATGTAACATCAGCTTGCGTCCCGTTTAAGAATAATGCGATGTTCGGATTCCCTTGCGGTATGTTCAGCACCTTCGAAACATTGTACGCCGAATAATTCTGCGACTCCTGGTACGTTACGTTGTACTGGTAGATGCCGGCTGCGGATAATTCATCGTGTTCGCCGATTCCGCGTTGATATTCCAGTTGTATTTCGCGTGCGGATAATGAACGGTTGTATACCTTCACCTCGTCTATCGAACCGTTTAGCGAAGTCGCCGAAGCGCCCCTGCTCCCAATTGTCAAGGAACCCGGCACATCGGCAGAGGGGATCTGGCCTGTGCGTGCGTACACAGATTGCTCTTGCCCGTCCCTGTACACAACAACATGGGTGGTGTTGTAAGTGAACGCTCCGTGATGCCACTGGTCTGCAGAAACCGTGCCCAGAGTGCCGTTAAGGAAACCTCCAATATAGAGGTTGTTAGCTTGGAAATACCAGCCGTTATTAACGTCTTTGTTAATAAGGAATGAGCCGGCTCCGATATCGGTCGTGTTTGTTGTGAACCAGAATGACACAGCCATGCGGGTGAAATTCCTTAGAGATGACGAATCAGGAATTCCAACAAAATCCTCCACCCCGTCAAACTTCAATGCCTGTCTAATCTTTCCAGTTGTATAAGTCGCATTCGCACCAGTCATCGTTCCCGGATTATTCCAACCTGAAAAGTCGTTCGTGTTATTGTCGAAATGCCACCAGCCGACAAGAGCGGAGTCGTTGGTGTAAGCGACATAACTTCCGTTCCTTGTCAACTCAATCCCGTTAACCGCGTCGCCTAATCGCACAAAACCAGTCACGTTCGTCGCGTTCGGGTATGTTTCCGGCAGGTCGTTCCACACGCCGCGCGCGGAATCGTTTATCTCCTGCGCTGACATCGAATAATTGTATATGCGGACTTCGTCTATCGTGCCGTTCATGAACTGGCCTAACGAGGCAGTGGAGCCTACGAAAAGATTGGATTGTTCGGAGCTGATGCTGCCGCTTACCGAATCGCTCCTGTCCTGCACACCGTCGATGTATATTTTTTTGTTAGTTCCGTCGTACGTACCGGCAACATGATGCCACGTGTTTGCCGAAATTGGACTGTTGCTGGTGTGGCTTTGGAAGGTTCCATTACCCAAGGCCCATTGTATGGTCCTGTCCGTAGTCACAGTCAAAAGATAACCCTTTTGACCGTTGGCTGGCGCCCTTCTTACGATAGTGTAAGCTCCGCTGCCAAAGGAACCGTTGACATTAACCCAAGCCGATACTGTTATTGCATTGCCGAATCTGTCGATACTGCTGCTATTGCCAAGGTCTATGGAATCGTCCTTGCCGTCGAACTGCAACGCATTCCCAAACCTGCCTGTCAAATTGCGAGTAACATTCCCAGAGCCTGTCCACGTTCCGTCGTTCCCGAAACCTGATTGATCTCTAACCGTCTGCGTCGTATTCTCATCAAACGACAAATACAAAACCGCACCAGAAGCTGTTCCGAAAGAATTGTTCGTCCGTATCCCGAGTATCGGCGTCGCCCTTTGTACAGTGAAATAGGAATTTGTCGCCGTTGCGTTAGTCCAGTTCTGCGATTCCGAATAGTAAGCGGAGAAGTTGTAAATTCCCGCTGCTAAAGTTATGTTCGAGGAAACATTGCCAATCGCTCTCGACACTTCTGTGCTGTTCCTTAACAAAACGACCGTCGCTAACTGGTCGCCCAATCTCGAAGTAATGTTAGCCCACACAGCAAGCGGGTCGCCGTAAGCGAAACCGGAAGACGTGTTGAATGTTACAGTAATATTTGAGTTTCCTCTCGTAACAGATAAAATCTTCGAAACATTGTACGCCGAATAATTCTGCGATTCCTGGTAAGTCGCGTTGTACTGGTAGATTCCGGCAGCGGATAATTCATAATGCTGGCCTATCCCTGCAAGATATGAGGTATTTATTTCAGCCGCGGTCAGCGAACGGTTGTAAATCTTTATTTCGTCCATATCGCCGTGAAATGCGTAAGAGGGAATGCCTTGATAAGTGCTGATATACAGCGTGCCGGAAGTGACCGGCAGCATGTTTGTTGTATTGGCGCCCCAGTCCTGTCCGTTTAGGTAAAACGTAAGATTTCCGGTAGTGTTGCTGTAGGCAAAAGCGGCATAGTACCACGTGTTCTTGGAAAATTGTATATTCCATTGCGCCTGAGGCACGTCTGTATCGGTCGAATAACCAAATTGCATTCCAGTCAAATCTGTATGTACCCACCAATGGCCTTGGCCTACTGTTTGGGCATGCCTGTTTAGGAGTGTGTTAGTATAGCTGACGGCGTCGTTGTTTGCTCTGAACCATATCCCGATTGTAAAGTTTGATGTATTTAGACTCGATGAATCAGCTACAGCGACATAATCATCCACACCGTCAAACTTCAACGCCTGCCTAATCTTTCCAGTTGTATAAGTCGCATTAACCCCGCCCATCACGCCGTTGTTGTTTCTACCAGAGAAATCATTCGTATCGTTGTCAAAATGCCACCAACCCACAAGAGCGGAGTCGTTGCTGTAAGCAACATAACTCCCGTTGCGCGTTAATTCTATTCCGTTAACCGCATCGCCCAATCTCACGAAACCTGTTACGTTCGTCGCATTCGGGTACGTTTCCGGCAAGTCCATCCAAACCCCGCGCGCGGAATCATTTATCTCCTGCGCGCTCATCGAGTAATTGTAAATGCGGACTTCGTCTATTAGGCCGTTGATAGGCTCAGCACTCGCTATAAATCCTATTCCGATGCTTTCATTGGCCATGTTGTTCAAAACTCCTG
>JACQNY010000095.1 GCA_016202795.1 Candidatus Aenigmatarchaeota archaeon | reverse complement strand
GCATGGAAAGGATGAAGAAGGCAAGGCATCATGTTGAATTGTTCGAAGAGGAGCATAAATTGGTCCAGATAAGACACAATTTAATTGCATTAAAGAAATATTTTCCCGAAACGTATTTTGTCGACGGTAACCGCCCTCCCCAGGAAGTATTCGAGGACGTGAAGAAACTGGCAGGAAAGATGTAGGGCTAAAGCAAAAACTATCCTTCCTGTTCCTTTAGTTCCCCCTCTTTTACATCTTCCAAATTCTTCTTCAGTTCGTCTCTCTTGGTTTCAAAATATTCCTCAAACTTCGGCGTTGTGGCCAGCAGCTTGGTACGCGATTTTTTCTCAACCTTTATCAGGCCGCGTTCCTCGAGATCTTTCACATAATCGTATGTGCGGTTCCCGATTACTTTTACAATATCCGACTGTTTTATCGGCTCGTGGTAGGCAATTATAGAAAGAACCCGCAACAGGCCGCGAGACATATCAGCATGCGGTGTTAAGTTGGCAACGTTCTGCATGTATTCGTTTTTTACAACAAGCTTGTAGCCGCCTATGTCTGATAACTTGATTCCACTGTCTTCTCTGACATACCTTTGATTCAGCTCGTTTAGCAATTTCTCTAGTTCGTCTTTCCTTGATTTAGTTAATTTCTGCAGCTCTTCGAATGTCAGCGGCTCTGTTGTTGTGAAAAGTATCGCCTCGAGTAGAGCTAATTTCTTTTCGTTCATTGCCTAACCTTCATCCACCTTAATCCGTATAAAAATTTCCTTGAACATCTCTTCCTGTTCGCATACAACCATGCCCCGCTGGTCCAAATGAAGCAGCGGCATGAACGTCTGGACGATTTCCATTTTTTTCCATGCCGGGACAAGCTGCGAAAAAGTCATGGATTTCCTGCTTACTATCTCTTCGTATATTTCCTTTATCCTGACTTCTATATCCTCCTCAGGCTCTATTAACCGCTCGATTGCACGCCGCATTCTCAGCTTTTTGCCTTCCTTGCGCTCCTGAAATTCGAATGCCTTGTTGAGTGCGGTCACAAGCTCGTTTAGTGTAACTTTTCTTGTCGGCTTTCTTGTTATAGGCGGCAGCAGCATAGGAACATCTATGTTCAGCGCCTCTACCTGTGATGTTTTTATTATTTTTTCCTCTTCCTCCTCCAGCAGCAGCTCGGCTTTCATGCGAAGCAAGATTGCTGCGACAAGAATGAATCTTGCAGGAATACGGAAGTCGAACTTCTTCAGGCGCTCTAGATAAATACGGAACACGTCGGCGAGTTTTACCAGGTCGACAGAAAGCGGGTCCATGCCCATCTCTGCTACAAGTGTCGTCAAAACTTCCTGCCAGTCGCTGCCTAGTATAATGGTCTGGATGACTTGTTGTTCGTCAACTATTCCTGTCGGCTGCGGCTTCGCCTCTGATTCTGCTGGTTGCCCCTCTTCGAACTCCACAGGCTCTTCTTCGAGGACTTCGTCAAACGTTACGTTTTCCTCTTCTATAACGCCACCCTTTTTTGGCATTTGCTCTTTTTTATCTTGTTTTTTTGGCATGATTGATCACTTTGTAATGAAGTTGAACAATTCCGTTTTTAAATTTTCGTACGTCAAGCAATTGAAGTCTTGAGTAGAAATTTTCTTCCGAGAAAATATGTATCCCTTTTCCCAGAACAGCCGGCTCTACATTAACTATAATCTCGTCAACTAATTTTAATTTCATAAAAGAGCTGTTAAGATTGCTGCCACCTGTCAAAATCATGGACTTGAATCCTATCCGTGATGCCATTTTTATCGCATTTCTTGGGGACACGGCAACAATATATTCTTTCGGAAGCTTTGGGTTCTTTCTAGATACAACAATAGGTCGTGCTTCCACGTCATCAAAATTATATTTTTCATAGAGTTTTCTAACAACATCATAAGTTCTTCTACCTATAACAAAGCACCCAGATTTTTTTGCCATTCTGCAGAATTCGTACCAGTTTTCGTCAGAAAGAAAATCTTCTGCATCATTCTCTCGCGCTATCATACCATTAGTCGTCATGGCCATAAACATGATTACTTTCATTCTTTATCCTCTCACTGTTGGCATCTCGATTCCGAAGACCTTGGAGATGCCGCCTTCCATTGAGACGCCGAAGACCTTGTCGGCTTCTGCTATTGTGAGGTCGTTGTGGGTAATGACAATGAACTGGACTTCTTTCGAGTATTTCTTGATGAGGTTGTCTATCTTCTTTGTGTTTGCCTTGTCCAATGCCGCGTCTATCTCATCTAAAACGTAGAACGGCGCTGCATAGTGCTGCATTACTGCGAACAGGAATCCAAGCGACGTCAAAGTCTTCTCCCCGCCTGACATGGAGTCGAGGTTCAGGATTTTCTTTCCGCTCGGATTGGCCTCTATAATCAGGCCTGAGTCAATGTCGTTATCTATTTCCAGTCTTAGAAGCCCGTCACCGCTTGTAAGGTCTTTGTAAATTCTTGAAAAGTTCTGGTTTATCTCTGTAAATGTTTCCATAAATTTGTCATACCTTCTCTTTTCCACATCCTGAACAATTCTTAACACGGCATCTTTCTCTTCCAACAGACTGTCTAGTTTCCGTTTTAGCTCTTCAAATTCCACGTGTGTCATCTCGAATTCTTCTATGGCTTTGAGATTGACAGGGCCAATCTGGTTTATTTCTATCAAACAGCGGCGGACACGTTCCTGCAATTCTTCTATGGACTGGTCAAAGAATTTATCGACATCCCTGAAGTCTTCAAATTCGGTCTTCAGATTGTCCATGTTCGCTTCGAGCTTTGCTTTTTCTATTTTTGCCCGGCCTATGATATTTTGCAGGACCATTCTTTCTTCGTATAATTCTCTGTGTCTTTTCCTCACCGTTTCCAGGTCTTTTTCCTCCTGGCTTTTTGCTTCCTGAAGCCGCAGAACCTCTGCGGATTCCTGCTGCTCCTGTGCCCTGAGCTTTTCCAATTCTTTTTCCATGTTTTCTATTTCATGTTCCAGTTTTTCATTCTCTGCCTCCAGCCCGCTGTCGGAGAACTGTTTCATTCTCTTATAGAAGCCGCCAATCATCGCACCAGACTGCTCAACAAGGTCGCCATCCAATGTAGCTACACGAAAGTCTTTTATCTTCCGTGCTGTGTCTATATCGTCAACTACCAACGTGTTACCAAGCACGTACTCCATTGCAGTTTGGAATTTTCTGTCAAATTTTATGAGATCAATCGCATAGCCGATTATTTTTCCATCGTACCTTCTCTTTTTTCCGCCTTTTATCCTGTTGAGCGGAATGAACCGCGCCCTGCCCAATTTCTTCTCTTTGAGGTGTTTTATGCAGAAGGAAGCCGTATCATCATTGTCCACGACTATATCGCTTGCATGACGCCCAATAGCGACTTCTACTGCGACAGAATATTTCTTTGGCACGTCTATGAGATTAGATACAGTATCGTAGACGCCATTATGCCTGAGGCCAAGAATTTCCTTGATGGCTATATTGCCTACCACATGACCTTTGGCGCGCTGCATTTCCCTTTCATTGAAATTTATCCGGTCACGTTTTCTTAAGATTTCATTGTTGATGCTGTCTATGCGTCTGAGTATTTCGTAATTTCTCGACTTCTTTATCAGTTCATCCCCTTTTCTAATGACACCCTTTTCCTTCTTTTCCAGATCTCCATCTATTTTAGATAATTCTTTTGCCAACAGGTCGAAGTTTTTTGAGTTCTCATCTATTTCTTTGTCAAATGCAGACTGTTTTTCTGTCACATCTTTGATTTTCTTCTTGAGCAGCGATGCTTTCGCTTTGCGGAGCTCATCACTGATTTTTTTATATTTTTCCGCGTTTTCTTTCTCCTGCTTCAGCCTTGCAACCAGTTTCTGCTTCTCGGCAACAACTATCATATTTTCTCTGACACGAATCTCCACTTTTTCCAGTTCGCTGGTCGCTTTCGCTTTCTTCTCGTCGAATTCGCTTATGCCTGATATCTCATCAATTGTCCCCTTTCTTTCCAGGGACGACATTTCTATTATTTTTGCCACATCGCCCTGCATGATTATGTTGTAGCCTTCTGTCGATAAGTTAGCGTAAGAAAGAATGTCGAGTATTTTTGCCCTTGTAACAGTCCGACCATTAAGCTTGTAAATCGAGATACCGCTTCTTGTTATGCGGCGCGTTATCTTTACTTCCTTCTCATCGCCTGGTATTTTCCCATCGCTATTATCAATATATATCGAGACTTCGCAAAAATCTGCAGGCTTTTTGTCGCGCGCACCGTTGAAAATCAGGTTCTGCAGCTTTTGAGCACGAATACTGCGCGCTGATGTGGTGCCCAAGACGAAGAGAAGCCCGTCTACGCAATTGGACTTTCCTGCGCCGTTCGGGCCACAAATTACGTTGAATCCGGACGGGAATGGAATCGTAATCCTGTTCGCGAACGACTTGAATCCCTGCATCGTTATCCTATCCAGCCTAACCATTATTTTTTCACCTTGTTGCATTTTTTGTAGTGCTCAGCCAATTTTATTATAACATCATCATACGTATCCCCCTTTTCTCCCATCGAAGTAAGTAACTCTTTTGTTTTTTTAGATATCCTTAAACTTGTTGATATATCTACATT
>JACQNY010000086.1 GCA_016202795.1 Candidatus Aenigmatarchaeota archaeon | reverse complement strand
TAAACTTTTTTGGTTCTCCAACAACAGTTGCTTTTTTATTTCGTCTTCACTCCGCAGCTCCGCCCGATTTGGAATGTGGAATGGTTTTCCACTCTGCACTCCGAACTCCGCACTCCGCATTGCTTTCTCCCGCACCTCCGCTCGGTTGGATCTTGGAAAGTCAACATGTCTTTGCCTGTACTTTCTCTGTGCCTCACGAACCAAGGAATGCCCAAGTCGCCTGATAGCGCTCACAGTCAAATCCTGTTGGAAATCCAGAGAAAGTTGAAAATCCTCTTCCATTAACTTACGTAAGTCATTCCACAAATTCTCACCCATTGCGAAGGAAAGATCTTGTTTTATCTCATCAAGCCGATCTGAAATTTTGCCTAATCGATGCAACCACTTATGTCGATCAAGGTCAATATTCTCTGGAGCCTCAATTTTACTTTGAAGATCAAGTGCTAACTCATCCAAACGTGACAATAAGCGCTCAGCCTTAGCCTTTAGTTCCGAATCAGGAATGTATGTCTCTCGAGATGTTTCTTCAACTTCTTTGCGGGTTTGATCGATAAACCTTTCGAGTTCCATCCTTCGATTCGTCAACTCAGCGAGCATGAGAAGCATACTTTGAAGGTGAACGCTCACAACTCCAATTTCGGATGAAAAGTTGTTAAGTCTCGAATAGAGGGGATCCAATACATAGGGAACATTATAGGAACGTAAGGAATCACGATAACCTGGCATGATTGAGTCAATTGCTTGAAGCTGAGCGATATAGGCGAGAATTTTTTCTCTAAATGGCGCTTGATTTTGAAACCACTCGCCACCTTCGTTTGCCTTCAAGAACCGTTCGATTTCTTGATATAGATCGTCATATTGCTTTTCCAATCTCTCAACTTCTGTGCGGATTAGAGCACGAGCTTTTTCGAACGCAATTTTCACTCGAGTCTCCTTGAGGATCGCAAAAAATAAGAAAGTAAATAAGGGAGCGAAAACGATCAAAGATGCTACCGACCGAAGTGGGAGCGGTCTTTTCAATAAGACCGTAACTAGACTAATTAAGGTTACGGCTCCTGAAAAAACTACGACTGCATGTTCACGAGAAAAGTTTCTAAGAACGTACTTGGCAATTTCGAAATAACCAATTGACTTTGGATCTACTGGCCATGGTCTTTCCAGCTCTTCAGTCAAATAATCTTTACTCCGCACCTCGGCCCGAAATTGGAGTTTTAACGCATTTGAAACTTCCTGAAAATAATTGCGCATATGCGTTTGTTCAAGGGGAGCCTTATTTGGGTCAGGAGCCTGTCCTTCTTCATGCAATTCTGGATCTAATAATATCTTCTTCAAAATGTGAGTGATAACTTCAAATTCCTTTGAGTTAAGGTTGCTACCAAAAACAAACTTCAACTGCTTAGCTTCATATATATGGCTCAGGTGCTCAAGATCTGCTTTCACACTTCTTTCGATACTTTCTGAACTGATAGCAAGGACTTGTACATCCATTTCTTCGCCGAGTGCTTTAAAACTCTCTTTTAGGAAATACTCTGTGTTCCAAAGCGGTGTTAAATGCAAGGGATCAAAAAAGGGCACTCTTATTTCCCGCTTGAGCGCAGCCCCATTTTCATTAACAATTTGAATCGAGTGAATTCCTGTGCTTCCAATTGCTTTGAGAAGTTCTTGCGGGGAAATTAGAAATCGTTCATTATCAGATCCAGGCCGAATGGATATAATATTTTTATTAACAACTGATTCATGAATGACAACCGTAATGGGTTCTAAATAATTTCCCATTGGAATTGGATTAATTTGCCCTCTTTTATAACCCACGTAATTGACTAAATCACCTTTTATAACAGGCGAAAAGTCGGCTTCTTTAAAAAACTTTGTGATAAAACCACTACCAGCGGTCAGTGGTAATACAAACAGGAAATATTCAACATCATTCTCTGCATGAGTTACTTGTACGAGCCATGTTTTTGGAACATTCGCACCATCTAAATCATTGCGGCCTGAAGCTGTTCGAATGGCTTGAATAAGCGCATCTGGATTGCCCCTAATTTCATCATCATTAACATTAACGATTTGGGGATGAATATCGTTATGTTCCAACCAACTCAACAATCGTTCTCGGACAGCTATTGATTGGTCTTTTCCACCTTCAGTTTTTCGCATTGGCCTTGTTAATTTCACATAAGTACTTGGGATATCCAAAATTGGTTTTGATTGCGTTGATTGCTTTCCTCGCACCTCGGCCCTCGCGTCAGATCCATCCTCAGTGCGCGAGGACAGTCGGGGCGCTTCGATTGATATTCGCTTTGGACTACCTTCGGGGTAGCGCACCTCGGCGCGGATCGGCGGATGACGCATCACGTCCAGTTCACCCCCCTCACTGACTTCAAGAAATGGATCCCGAGCACCCTTAATAAACGAAGGAACGACTGCGCCTTGTGTGCCGTTGTTGCCAATCCGACCTAAC
>JACQNY010000085.1 GCA_016202795.1 Candidatus Aenigmatarchaeota archaeon | reverse complement strand
CGCAAGGTCTTATCGCCCTTGAAAACGATCCGGATATGTAATATCTCTATTTTATCTTTGATATCCAAATCGTTTTACTAAATTCGATCTAATGTCGAACGTAATTGGATTATTACCAAATCAACGAAAACAATCATGTTTTCGTGCACAGGAAATCAATGATTTCCTATGTATAATGTGGGATAGCCTTTATAAGCGTTTCTGGCAAGAAAAAACCGCTATTAGATAGAATTTCGATTAATGGGTTGTCTAGCCACGTCAATGGTTATCTGTACTCTACCATTCTTGTATCTTAAGCTTTGCATGCCGTACGTTGCTAAGATAAGTATCGTTGCGAGAATAGAGCATAGAATGAATCAAACGTACGATTTCATTGTCCGTTCCTTCCAGTTCATGGGTCTCTGCACCATCAGTAACATAACTTCTAACTGTGTCATTCTTGAACCTAACATGCTTTAAACCTTTTACCCATCCCATCAAAATAGCTGTATCGTAAATTGGGCTTTCCTTCCTTTCAACCACTCCGGTCAAAAAATCAGCGATCGGAGTCCAAGGCCTTCGTATGGTCCGTGGTAAAGGATCTTGGCTGGAAAAAAATTGTTCAATTTTACCGTGCTTTTCGTAAACTGTCCCCATTTCAATCCGATTAGCATAGTACCAACAAACATCTAAACATATAGCAAGCATTTTTACCGCCTTTTCACCCCAACGGATAGGCGTGTTCCTTTCTGGTTATTGTCATTTTGGACCTTCCGGATTTGTAGGCCAAAAATTTTATGTCAAAAACTGGAGCCCCATAAATTTGAACTTCTATCCTATTCCTGAGATCATTTCCTAAAGCGCTGGTATCCAAGTCTTCTCGTAGAACGGTTTCTTCTGTGTCCCATTCCTCAATTAGCAGCCTCGCATTGTCTGTGATAGATTTTATTTCCATTCCGGCCTTTTTCGTTTTCAAATCCCTTGTCCTGCGGTTTGTCCATACTTCCGGAAAGGTTATCCTCACGGGGAAATGATGTTTTCTAACCATTTCTTCCACAAAATATTGGCTGAAATAATCGGTTTCGTGCCTTTCCTCCACACCTGTAAACAGGTCGGCCAAAAAAGCGAACGGCCTTTGCCAATAACCTTGCAACCGGGTCGGTTTGTTTGACGAATAGCGGAATATTCCGGATTGCATAGAATTCGATATCGGGTAAACTTTAAATCGTGTATTCAGATGCCGATCATCGCTTTCGCGTCCTCGCTCATCTTGTCCTGGGTCCAGCGCGGTTCCCAGACCATTTCCACGTTCGCTTCGTAACCTGTTCCTTCCTCGACTTTTCTCTTTACGTCCTCGGAAATCTGCACATACATCGGGCAGCCCGGCGATGTTAGCGTCATAGTAACTTTGATTTTTTTGTTTTCGTCGTCGATTTTTATCCCGTAAACCAATCCAAGATCTACGATGTTGATAGGTATCTCCGGATCATAGCAATTTTTCAATATGGATTTAACATCATCCTCAGTTATCATATGTTGGATTTTAACAGCAAGGTTAATAAATCATATCATGCCCTTTTTTCTCAGGTAACCCGGCAGTTCTTTGACAGATTTTATTATCGCGTCCGGTTTTGCAGTCTTTAATTTTTTCATCTTTGCTATCCCAAGCCTCACGCCGCTCTTTACAGCAATAGTGTAAACGTCCGCATTCCTGCCCGCATGAACATCAAGTTGCGTATCACCGATCATTATAGCTTTCCTTTTGTCGATTTTCAGGCGTTTTATTATGTGTAATATCATGTCAGGATGCGGTTTCGGCCTCAGGTTTGAATGCCCGTATCCGTAACCAATAATAAGATCAAAATATCTGTGCAATCCAAGTCGTTTAAGCAAAAGTTTTGTTTGTGACTCGCCTTTAGCAGTTGATACCGCCAATTTGTACCCGTCTTTTTTGAGGATAGCCAAAGTTCGTTTAACGCCCGGCAAAATCTTTACTCCTTTGTGGCATGTTTTTATATAACGTTTCCGGTAATCTTTTACGAGCTTGACAGCCACGTGTGCATATTTTTCCGGAAGTATTGTCCTGAAAATGTCAATAAGCGGATATCCCATTAGAGTGTAAATTTTGTTGTTTTTGAGTTTTTCATAGCCGTTCAGACTCAAGGTATAGTTTATATTTTTTTTTATATTACGCCTTGCATCTATCAGCGTCCCGTCCAGATCAAAAATAACAAGATCGAAAACGCGTTTCATAAACAAATATCGGTTGGCCTGTTTAAATCTTATCAGACGCGGATGTTCAATGGATTCATCGCCCTAGAGCTAAATCCGGCATTACACTGGGAACATCTTTAACAAATACTGTGATATAGTCGAATCCTAATTTTTTACCCATTTCATTTGTTTCTGTGTTGATGTCTCCTCCTAACACAGTTTCAACACCATGGCGTCGCCCGACATCCACCACCCTCTCTAAAAGCTTCTCGACTGCAGGATGCGCCCTGTTGTAGATAGATGAATCCCTGGGGGTGGCCAGAGTGAAACTGGTCAGGTCATTCAAACCAACAGTTATGAAATCCGTACCCTCTTCGCAGAAATCCCCCAAAGTTAAGATTGCAGCCGGGATTTCTGCCATCATCCCGATTCTGTTGCGAAATCCTAAACTCCTTATTATTTTTTTGGCGGTTCTTAGTTCATCCACATTCGTGACAAAAGGAAGAAGAACATCAAGATTATCATAGTCTCTCGAAACTCTTGTGATCAAGTCGGCTTCCATTGCGAAGGTATCGGGATACCTGAGGGATCTTCTTATTCCTCTGGTGCCCATCATATAAGCCTCTTCGTGCAGGTCAGAATCGGCGCCTTCGAGCTGGCTTATCCATGTGGAAGGAAACTCTATCATCCTATAACGAACATTTCTGGGATGGAACATTTCTGCCACCCGGGAAACATAATCGACAAGCATTTGTTGCACACCTGGCAATGTTATATACTTTCCAGTTTTCCTGAGAAGATATTCCCCTCTGATCATTCCCACTCCTGCAAATAACGGAGCCACGGCCTTGAGTTCTTCCGGTTCTTCATAAGAGACTGAAAGTTTGTATTGCATTAATTCACCTATGCTATATGTTGATCGATTATCCTGCAGCCTTCCCCTATTCCAGACAGTATAAATTTCCGCACTTCGGCATCATCCAAATGCCGAAGTATTTCATCTTGATATCCCGCTCGGAAATTTATATAAGTAGTGGGTCCTCCGGACCAGGATACATACACGGGAATGAATCCATGCGATATAACTTCTCCAGGATCCTCATAACCCCCTCTAAGTTCTTTCATCCTTCCGGATATGCCAAGAGATTGTTTTGAGAGAACAGAAAGGTTGCCGGGCCCTTTCTCGAGTGTCTCGTGAAACAAAAGGCTGTCCAACTGGGATACATAACTTACACCTTCCACGTCGGACTCTCTTGCATATTCGACAACTCTGACTAAATAATCTCTCACCTTTTCCTGTCGTAAGCGGGATATTGGTGATCTCTCCATCTGTCTGTGTATCTCCGCTGTAGGTATGACGATTTCATTCGAAATCGGGACGCAAAGTATTCTAAAATCAGGAATAGACGCCCTAGAGGCCAAGACATAAACATCTGGAACGCCGTTTATAACGTTCCAGTAGGATATGCCTCCTACGGCAGACTTTACTCCGGAGCCGGATAGTTTTGACATGACTCTCGTGTACTCTTCGGTAGATTCGAGTATGTTATTCAGTCCGAACAAATCGAGAAGTGACGTAACGAGAGATGCTCCCCCAGAGGTGGAAAAACCCACCCCCTTGGCCTGATCGTAGCCGATAATTCCATTAGGGCCTGAATTTTCGGAATGGACAACAACGGGGTAATTTAACCTGAACATATCTCTGAATCTGTCTAGCATACGAAATGCCCTGTCATTTCTATCGGCTTCTTCCCCGTTGATAAAAATCCTGTCCGTTTCGGATGTCTCTACGGTAGTTGTAGTGTACAGATTTTCCATGCATACGGATACGTTTCCATTAGAAGGCACATCAGGATCCCTGTAAAGCCAATCATATCTTATCAAACTTTGTGTGGGATGTGCAACGGCTGTGGATTTCATATGAATACCGATAAACTTTAACTCTTTAAATCTTCATCGATAGGACTAAGATTATTATGAAGTGTTTAATCCTGTGCGCCGGCCGGGGCAGTAGAATTAACGAGGGTTTTGCTGACTATGTACCAAAACCTCTAAGGTCGTATCTGGGACAGTCTATACTGGGGCATAAAATCAGACAACTGAATAGAGCTTCTTCCTCAATTAGCATTCACGACAGAATAACAGAATATGGCATAATAATCGATCCCGCTTCTGAATATTTATATAAAGAAGCTCTTGATAACGATCCGAGGCATACATTTATCCATGGAAACCAAAACGGCACAGCCGATAATGTATATTTGAGCAGGGATTTTATTGGAAGCGATAATAAATTTTTAGTAACCAGTGGAGACGTAATAATCGGAGAAGAGAGTCTGGCAAAGATTATGTCATCTTCCCCCGTTTTATTGGGGGTATATAGAGTTAATGATGCAAGCGAAGGGATAAACATTGTTGTAAGCGGGACAATGGAATTAACACGCGTTGACGGGCAGGCTCCAAAAGGTCCAGGCCTATTTGATGCCGGTATTTATGTTTTAGACCAATCTATATTTCCTGTAATACCGGTTACAGAAATTGATCCATCTAGAAAAGAAAGAAAATTAATAGACTCAATAGTAGGCTTAGCAAATAGCGGTAAACGGGTTAAGGTCGGCATGGTCGAAGATTTTTACAGGCATTTCACTTACAAGAGAGACTTAGATTCGTAATCACAATAAACAAGATTATTCTCCTTGTGGATTACTTAAAAGTTTCGAGTGCGTCTTTCATTCTTGATGCGGCTTCTTCCAATTTTTCACGGGAGGCGCCCAGAGAAATCCTGAGATACCCTTCGCCGCTATCACCAAAGGCATTTCCAGGCACAACGCTCACTTTGGCCTTTTCTATCAGGAATTTGGAAACGTTAAAAGAGTTTGAATTTAAACCGGAAACGTTGGGCCACACATACAAACTTCCTTCCGGGTATGCGCAGCGAATTCCGTCTATTTTGTTCAGTTTTTTCACAAATAAATCCCTTCGTGTTTCGAACTCTTTGACCATATTTTTTGTGAAATTCTGATCACTTTTCATAGCTTTTAGAGCAACTCGCTGGCTTATAGAAGAGCAGCAAATATTCGTAAATAAGTTTACTTTAGCCATTTCGTCTATTATCTCCTTTTTGGCGCACATATATCCTACTCTCCAACCGCACATGGCATAAGTTTTGGAAAAGGATTGAACTGTCACAGTATCATCATAAATAGAACCTATGCTGAAATGTTTCTTACCGTCGTAAATAAATTTTTCGTATTCCTCGTCAGAAATTATTATAAGCCCATGCTTTTCGGCTACCTCGGCTGTCTGCTCCAAAAGTTTTTTCCCGAAAACCGCTCCGGTAGGATTATTCGGGCTGTTAAGAATCAACATTTTTGTGTCTTTTGTTATTGAGTTTTCCAATGCGTTCAAATCTATTTTGAAACCGTTTTTTTCTTCTGTGGCAACAGGCTTCAATTTAACACCTGCCAATGTGGCCATTCCTTGGAAATTGGACCAGAATGGTTCATGAATAATCGCTTCGTCGTTGTCGTTCGATAGGCCATAAAAAGCAATAAAAACAGCAGACGACGCCCCTGTAGTTACGAGCACATTGTTTTTATCGATTGTTATGTTGTTTTCATTTTCAAGTTTTTCTGCTATCGCCTCCCTGAGAACGGGAAAACCATTAAATGGTGTATAGTGGGTAAAGTTTTGTTTTGCGGCATTGAAAGCCTCCTTGGAAATGGGATCCGGTGTGGTAAAGTCCACATCTCCCATTTCCAGTCTTATCAAATCTGACCCCATACTATTGGCGATTTCATTTATTTGTGCTATAACGGAAAACTTTATAGATTTTAATTTGTCTTTAGGCATATTATCACGGTTTTATTATAGTTTTCATGCCGTTTCTTTTTTCAGCATTTTCAACGGCCTCTTGCGCCTGTTCCAGGCCAAATCTGTGAGTTATTAGCTTATCGAAAGGAAAGTCATAATTTTTCATTACATATAATGCCTTTTTGAATTGAGACGGAGGGGCAATGACGCTTCCTATAATTTCTATATCGTTCCTGCAAATCGAATAGGGCTTTATTGTGGAAGATCCTACATCGGCAAAATGCCCCATCTCCACGTATCTTCCCCCTCTGCGGAGCATATCTATTCCTTCGTTTACGGCAGATAGTTCTCCCGTGCATTCGACGATCAGATCGGCGCCTTGTTCCTCAGTGAGCTCTTTCACAGCGGCTATTCTTTCATGCGGTTTCATCTGTTTTACATTAACGGCATTCTTTATACCCACCTGTTTCGCGATTTTTAACCTGTGCTCCAATTCATCAACGATTATTACATTTGCCCCCGCCACCTTACCTGACAATGCGGCCAATATTCCAATGGGACCAGCACCTTGGACAATCATATTTGCTCCTATTCCAAAACCCATGGAATACTGAGAATTGGGATAAAACCCTCGCTCAACAGCACGCATAGCTACAGAAAGCGTTTCTATTAAGACCGCTGTGTCTGGTGAAATGTTTCTAGGGATTTTATATGCCCAAAATCTAGGATATGCGTATAGAAATTCAGAAAAACCACCGAAAAGATGAGGAGGTTTCGACGAGGACATATTTATTCCGCACACAGTCCTGTTCTTACAGTAATTTTCCATGTGCGGAAAGCTTCTACAGTATTCACAATTGTTGCAAGATATTCCCGGAACAAGTACGACTCTATCCCCCACGTTAAGCTTTTCGCTGCAAATTATACCATTGTTCTCGGGAAGTTGTTCTACGGTGCCGCATATTTCGTGCCCTTGAATGATAGGATATGGCAGATTAGGAACTTTTCCGTTGTAAATATGAACATCGGTTCCACACACTCCGGCACTATCTACCTTCAGCAACATTCCTGTGTCTAATTTCGGATAGGGAAAATCCTTTATTTCCATCCTCTTTGGGCTTGTCAGTACTGCTGCTTTAGACATGACGACCACCATGGATATAATCCAGTCTTCCTTCTATGATAGCTTTCTTCATTTTTATTATCATCTGAACCGGATCGCTGGATGCGAACAGTGCCTTATTAACTAGAACGCCGGTAGCGCCAAGTTTCATGGCATTATACGCATCTTGCGGACAACCCACGCCTCCATCTAGGATAACAGGAATTTTTAATTGCTGAAAGATTTCTTCCAGCGATTTTTCATTCTCGATACCTTTCATAGAACCTATGGGACTGCCAAGAATTCGTATCAGAGAACAACCCATATTTTGGAGTTTCAAAGCATCATTCAGGTCAGGATTTATCAATGGCATTATTTCATACCCCCTCTTCAATAAAGATTTGGCCGCTTCTTTCACCTCTTCATTCAGAGGTATAGTGTGTTCTTTGTTAAGCACTTCCAACTTTATTATCTTGCTCCCAATAAGTTCAGAAGATACGACACTTCTTTCGACCGCTTCTTTCGAGGTTTTTGCCAAATTGATATTAACCAGTATAGTGTATTTTGAGATATCGACAACTTTTGAGATATCGTGTAAATTTATGTTCGTATACCCGATCACCGCAGAATCCATGCCATTGTTTGTAGATATATTGTGAGTATTCAAAGTAAGGAACTGCGTGCAAGAATTTTCCAATAAACTCTTAACTGTGGACACGGTTAGTTTGATGTCAGGATTACCGAAACAATGAAAGAGCCTGGAACTGTATATTCTCCCCGCCACAGAATAATTATCTTTTTGCACTGTGCCAGATATACTCATGTAAATTGTTATCCTACCAAAACATATAAACTAATATTTTTTAAATATCCGATAATTTCTTCTGCTTGTCATCGAACTTTAGGTTCGAAACCCGCACGCCGACCAGTCGTATTTTACGGCCGGTTTTCAGAAACTCCTCTGTCAGCGTATTTGCGCTGTCGGTTATCATCCTCTCATCGTCCGTATTTGCAATAAGGCTTTTTGCCCGCGTATAGGTTTCAAAATTGGAAAACCTTATCTTAAGCGTTACAGTCTTGAAAGCTGCTTTTTCCAGTTTCAACTGATCGTGCAAATCATGCGCAAGTATTTGTATAGTGGATAAAATGTCTTCGCGCTTATTGGTGTCCTCTTCAAACGTATGCTCGCGGTTGAACGATTTAATCGCATACGATTCTTCTACAGGGCTTTCGTCTATGCCATGCGCCATAAACTGGAAATATTCAGCCATGTTGCCGAGCTTTTCCTTAAGCTTTTTGTTATCGGCGTCGGCAAGATCCCTGATTGTTTTTATTCCTATCCCATTCAATACCATTTCAGTTTTCGGTCCTATTCCCCAGAGCTTTCTCACGCTTTTGGGGTAAATGAAATCCTTGACGCCCTCCGGTTTAACAACCGTAACGCCGTCCGGTTTATTTTCGTCAGACGCTATCTTGGCAACCATCTTGTTCGGTGCGATCCCGACGGACGCCGTAACGTTTTCTGTTTCTTTTATTTCATCCTTCAGTTTACGGGCAATTTTTTCCGCCTTTTTATAGCTTCCTGCAGACGACACGTCCAGAAAAGCCTCGTCAATTCCAACTTGTTGGAATTTGTCAGCGTATTTTTTCAATATTTCCATGACTTTCCCCGAAACATTTTCATAAAGCGAGAAATTAGGCCTCAAATAAATCCCGTCCGGGCAGAGGCGGAAAGCGCGTGAAATCGGCATGGCGGATTTTATCCCGAATTTACGCGCCTCGTAAGAAGCGCTGCTAACTACACCCCGCCCGTTTCCTTGCTTTGGGTCTGCTCCTACAATGACGGGTTTACCCTTTAGCGTTGAATTTTCTCTCTGCTCACAGGAAGGAAAGAAAGCGTCTAAATCAACGTGCATTATTATGCGTTCCATGATTTTAGTTAAACGTCTGTATTTACAGCCTTTTCTGTCAGGGGTTTCCCATAAAAATTCAGCTTAAAATAGAAGGGTGCCAGAATATTATATTATGGGTTATGACTTCACAAAGAAAACCGGTAAACACCCGAGTCTGTACATGATCGGCGTTGGAATTCTCCTAGTCATTTACGTTTTATTGGCCGGAAACGTTACCGAGGCACCGGTTACGACAACTACGACGACAACCACCACACCGGCGACGACTACAACAATTCAAGCAACCACAACGACTTTAACGCCTGCAACAACGACCACGACAATTGCAGCCACCACAACGACGACGGCAGCGGGCAATCAGCCACCCCACATTGTTTCAGCGAAACAATCGCCGGATCCTGTAAGAACCGGCAAAACAGTGACGTTTAAAGTTTCTGTGGCTGACAAAGAAAGCGAATTCGTAACAGTCAGCGTGTGCAAGAACGCGCAATGCACAGGCCGTTATTGCAGCGTTCAGGGAAACACAAAGCCTGATGGCGCGGAACTGAGCTGCACCTACGACATCCCTGTAACGACAACAGGCATAATAAATTACTGGGCAAAGGCGGAAGAAGCAGGCCGTTCATCGGGAATAGCCGGGCCGTTCGTTCTTAACGTGACTTCTTTGTAAAACCCGTATTCTACTTGACAATCGGTTATCTTGGTATGAGATTTAACAAAACGGTTAATATGATGCTTATTATCAGAAACGTCGCTATCGGCGCATAGAATTTGAAATTGCCTTTTTCTATGGATATATCGCCCGGAAGGTTGCCGAAAGGCATTTTGCCGCCTGCAATGATAACCAGTCCGAGAAATAGCAGCAATCCGCCAGTAACAATAAGCGCGTTTCCGACACTTTCAAATTCTGCCATATCAAATATCCTGAGCTTTTTATCTAATATCTCGGGCGTCTGCTGAAACGGCGGTTCTGAAAGCCTCGATCTCTGTTTTCCGTCCTTTTGAATTGTACCCGCTCAAAGCCAGGTTTTTCAGCCTTCGAAATTTTCAAGCTTCGATCGCGCAGGACCATGGTAAAGCTTCCATGGTCGCGTTCCGATAATAACGTAACAGCATCGCCTTCGCCCCCTGCGCGTGCAGTGCGACCGACACGGTGAATATAATCCGACGAAGATTTCGGGACATCATAATTGTAAACATGCGACACGTTTCTTATGTCAAGTCCGCGCGCGGCGACGTCCGTCGCAACAAGCACGGTTATTTTTTCACTTTTCAGCGCGTCAACAGCTCTTAATCGTTTATTTTGCTCCATGCCGCCGTGTATTGGCAGCGCGTTGATCCCCTGTTCTTTCAAATTCGACGCAACAGCATCGACCTCTCTGCGTGTCGCGCAAAAAACCAGTGCGATGCCTTCCTCATTTTGTTTCAGCAAGTGGACGAGCAAAGAAAATTTATCGTGCGGTTTAACGTCATAGTAAACGTGCCTGAGCAAACTCGTATCCACATATACAATGCCTTTGATAGTTACTGGTGAAATTAAATGCCTTTCAACAATATGTCTCACCTCCGGCGGCATCGTAGCGCTGAATAACATTGTCTGCCTGTTTTTGGGTGTTTGTCTGATTATTTTTTCAACGTCCTCTATGAATCCCATATCGAACATTCTATCCGCTTCGTCGATTACCAAAAATCTTACATTCTGGAAATTTATCGTCCTGCGTTCCATATGATCAAGTATTCTTCCGGGTGTCCCGACAACAATTTCCGCAGTTCGGATCGCAGTAACTTGAGGCTCTATCGAAACCCCGCCAAAAACGCTGGCGACATGCACATTAACAAATTTCCCAAAACTGCGTAATGCATCTGTAACCTGGACGCACAACTCACGTGTAGGCGTTAAAATCAATGCCTGAGCGCCTTTACCATGTTCTATCTTTTCCAATATAGGCAAGCCGAAAGCAGCTGTCTTGCCGGAACCTGTACTTGATTGCCCGACAACGTCTTTACCGGCCTGTATTTCAGGTAT
>JACQNY010000081.1 GCA_016202795.1 Candidatus Aenigmatarchaeota archaeon | reverse complement strand
ATCCTATACAGCGGCGGGAAAGACAGCAATTTCGCTTTATTAACAGCTCTGCGAAACGGCTGGGACGTCAAAGCGCTTATATCTGTTAAACCGAAAAATGAAGAGGCTTATCTGTATCATTACGCAACTGCGGAATTAACACGCTTGCAGGCAGAATCGATTGGCGTTCGTCATTTCTTGCTGGAGTGCAACGAAATAGGGCCTGAAAGGGAGGCTGCTGTTCTAGATAAAATTCTTTCAAAGCTCGACATTGAGGCAATTGTTTTGGGCGGTGTCGGGTTGCAGCAAACACAGATTAACTCAGTCGGCAAAGTCGCATCGAAATACAGAATAAAAACAATCACACCAAACGCCAACATGACTTCGGAAGAGCTTTTACGGGCGGAAATTGGCGCAGGTTTGGACATCAGAATCGTTAACGTCGCAGCCGATGGGCTAGGGCCGGAATGGCTCGGAAGAAAACTTGATTCAAATTCATTTGGCGAGTTCAAACAGTTAAGCGCCAAATACGGTTTTGAACTGCTCGGAGAGGGTGGCATGTACGATTCCTTTGTCGCAGACGCGCCGTTCTTCAAGAAGCGCGTCGAATTTAAGAACTTCAAAAAAGTCTGGGATTCGAAGACAAAAAGCGGTTTTCTGGAAGTTGATAAGGCTGAATTGGTCGAGAAATAACTTATCTGTAAATTGCTTACAATAATTCGCCACCGCAGATGCAATTCGACATTTTAACGATCTCCGACCTTGTCTTTTCCGGGTCCAATTTTATTTTGTTGGTAACGCCGCATTCGGAACAGATCGCCTCTTTCGACATCCAGCTGAACATCTATTGATATTATATATGTTGGTAGAAAAAGATTGCGCCGGTTTATTGTCATTTTATTGCATTTTCAAGCGAATTTGTTATACAACCGCATTTTTCAGCGCTTCGCCGCATTCGCAGCCCCTATTTTGAGGTATTTTCGGAATAGCATCCTTTACCAGGTTGTTGGCGTTGTTAGAATTCTGTTCCAATATCCCCATCACATCCGTGACGTTGACAGTTTTGTCGGCAAAGGTGTCATAATCTGTTATCATGCCCACGTAAGCATAGCAGATTTCCGCCTCGCGGGCCAGGATACATTCGGTTGAAACTTCCATGTTTATTATCTGCGCATTCCAGCTCCTGTACAGCCTTGATTCCGCTTTCGAGGAAAATCTTGGGCCTTGGACAACAACCACAGTGCCTTTCTTATGCATCCCATAACCTAAGCTTTTTCCGGACTCGAATGCAATTCTGGAAAGTTCCGGACAGAACGGCTCGGCCATCGAAACGTGTGCGACTTTGCCGCTGTCATAAAACGTGTTATTTCGCGCGTTGGTCAGGTCTATAAATTGGTCCGGTATAAGAAAATCGCCCGGTTTTATATTTTCCTGCAGGCTCCCCACAACATCGGGCGTTATTATCCTTTTGGCGCCCAGTTGTTTCAACGCCCATATGTTGGCGCGGAAATTTATTTTGTGCGGCGGTATGGAATGTTTTTTTCCGTGCCTTGGAAGAAATGCTATTTTAAGTCCGTTAAATTCGCCGATGGTTATTGCGTCGCTCGGCCTGCCGTACGGTGTGTTCACGTCTACGTTTCGCGGGTTTTCAAGAATGTTTAAATTGTAAAAGCCTGTCCCGCCTATGATTGCGATGCCCGCCTGCTCCATACGCATAGATGATAGAAATAACTTAAATTGTTGATATCATAGGAAACACAGATTTCCTGCTCTGTGCAAGGAAACCAACGGTTTCCTATGTTTTCCTGTTTTCCTCCAGTTTTACCAGCTTTCTCATTATCTCTTCCTTTTTCTTGGAGTTTGGAAGCACGTTATTTTCCTTGATAACTTGTTCCTGCTTGGTGTAAATCAGTTTGTTCGGCTCCAGGTCCTCCCGTAAAACAACGCCCGGGCCCACAATGCTGTTCGGTCCGACGCGCACTCCCGGCATTAACGTAACGTTGGATCCGGTACGGCAATTTTCGCCCATGATGACGCCTAAATAGTCTAACCCAGAAGACATGTCACCTTTTCCGAATACGTTGACTTTGATGTCCTTTTCATCTAGACGCACATTAGTTACGATAGTGCCCGCAGCCAGCGAACAATTGTCCGCGATAATACAATCGCCTACATAAGCCGTATGAAACCAGCAATTGTCGCCTATGTATGAATTTTTTACTTCAGTAGAAAATCCAACAACCGAATTATCGCCTATATGCGTATTTTCACGCACAAGCGAATTGTTTCCGATAATCGAATTGCGCCCGATGTAACACGGTCCTTTCACAACAGCGTTTTCCATGACCCTCGCGCCTGCGTCGATAATAACACCGCCTTCGATAATCGCGCTAGCCGCTATTTTTGCAGTGCCGTGGATCATTGGGCTTTTTACACCGTTGAGAAAATGTTTTGTCATCTCAAGCATATGCCACGGATATTTTATAGCCTTCCACGCCCCGGTATATCTGACAACCTTGAATTTGAACCCGTCTTTTATCATTTTGTCAATTGAAGATTCGTAAACGTCATCGCTGGCACTTTTCGTGCTTTCAAGGTATTCGAAAAGTTCTTTTGTTTTCCTGTGGTAATGAACAACGATGTTTACAAGGTTGCTAGGCTCGTTTCCTTTGCCCGGCTTTTCAACTATCCATTTCATGTAATTCTTTTCGTCGACAATCAGATAACCGCCCGGGAAATATTCCGTAACCTCCTGTCCGAGTATGTACGAATCTGCGTCCGCATTTTTAGCCGCGGACATGAGAGCTGCATAGGCGGATTTGTCAAAAACGTCGTTTGGGCTGACTATTACGATTTCTTCGCCTGCGATCAGGTCTTTAGCAGCCATCAGTGCATCGGCCATGCCGTCCGGTTTTTTCTGGATAGAGTAATTTATTCTGTATTTTTTGCCTTCAAGGATTTTATTTACCTCTATGGCACTTTTTATTTTCTCTATATTTTCCGGATTCCCGATTACGATGAAATCGTCCAGCCCGTTGCTGGCAGCCGTTTCCATGTGATGCTCTAGCAAGGTCTTGCCTAAAAACTTGAACAAAAACTTGTCTTCCATCAGAGGAAACATCCTTTTCCCGATCCCGCCGGCCAGAAAAACAGTTTTCATGGTGACACCTTCATTATTTCGTCCTGCAACACCTTCGCGAATGTATTTTTAAGGTCGTCCAATTTTTCCCGAGTAATCGCTTCTACATATAACCTTACCTTCGGCGACGTGTTCGACGCGCGTATCAGTATCCAGCCGTCGTCGAAATCAAGTCTCACACCATCCATGTCCGTTATCCTGTCGTAAATTCCGCGGAATTCTTCGAGCAAGTTTTGCACTACAGTGAACTTTGTTGTGTCCGGACATGAAAAAACGATCTCTTCGTAAGGATAAACTATGAACGTGTCGTAATGCTCGGCGAGGCCTTTGCCTGTTTCTTCAATTATCTCCGCAGCCTTCAGAGGTATCAACAGTGCGTCGTCAAAAGCGAAATAGTCTGGAAGCACTGTGTGGCCTGACTCTTCGGATCCGAGCAGTGCGCCTTCGTCTTTGCATTTTGAAACCACGAATGTGTGTCCGACTGGCGTAATTATTATTTCAGCGCCAAGCGCCTTCAATTCTTTTTCTAGGGACAAGGATCGCGGAACGGTTATCACGGCTTTGCCTTTTTCTTTGCTGAATATATGCCTTGCCAGCAGGACGCCGAGTTCGTTTCCTGTAAGTATGCGCCCTTTGCTGTCCACCAAAACTCCGCGGTCACCGTCGCCGTCAAAGGCAACGCCAAAATCAAAATTGCCTGATTTAACGGTCTCGGCAAGTTTCTTCAGATTAGCTGGCGCCGGGTCGCTGGGCCTGTTCGGGAACGTCGGATCAACGTCACAGAAAATTTTTGTTACGTTGAATCCAACAGCCTCAAAAACTTCCGGCGCAACCAGCGACATGCTGCCATTACCGCAATCAAGCGCGATTTTCATTTTATTTTTAAATTTGAACTTGGACTTCATGAAATTTATGTAATCTTTTTTCAGGTCTGCTTTTTCAACAGAGCCGGTGTATTCCGGCTTGCTATAGGAATTTTCATCTATTATCTCCTTTAGCAGGGCGGGCGGTATCGGTATGCCTTCGCCTGTGGATATTTTCGCGCCGTTCCATTCCGGCGGAAGGTGCGAAGCCGTAACGAAAATCGTAACAGCGGCCTTTAACTGTAATCCGGAGAAATGGCACACACCAAAAGAAACAGTGCCGACATCTATAACGTTTACACCTTGTGAAATCAAGCCTTTAATGATCGATTTGGATAGTGCCGGGCCTGAAGATCTTATATCGTTGCCCACGACAACCGAACCGGGCCAGTCTTTTCTTTTTATGAACGTAGCAACAGCCCTGCCTATACTTTCCGCTATTTCATCAGTTAAATCCTTCCCGTAAATTCCGCGGATGTCATATTCCCTGTATATGCTCACCTATTCCACCGTCACGGATTTCGCTAATGCCCTCGGACGATCAACGTCGTTGCCGAGTTTAACAGCCACGTAATAAGCAATAAGCTGTGAAGCTATCGTGAATGGTATGGGCGAAACTAAATCGTCAACCGCAGGCACGTCTATAACCATGTTGGCGTGTGTCGTGCCGCCTGCTGCGATCGCAATAATTTTTCCGCCCCGCGCCTTTATCTCTTCAATGTTGCTT
>JACQNY010000082.1 GCA_016202795.1 Candidatus Aenigmatarchaeota archaeon | reverse complement strand
GAAATTAATAGCGTGGAAAAAAATTTGGAAATGCACCGAAAATATTTCGAAGCGAAATCTGTTTTCTTGCGGCGGCATCATAAAAGGCTGTGATGATCATACAATGCCAGCGTAAATGTTACAAGCGCTATATGGTAGACCAACTTAATTATTCCGGATGTTATACAAGTTGGTCTGCATATAGTTAACCAAGTTATAATATCCGTATTCATTGCTTGCATGAACAAAGTCGCGCGTTTTCAATGAATCCAAGATAACTTTTTTCTAGTTCCAAAATGCCATATTTTCCGGTTGTGTGGTATCTATTTTATATGGTTCATACAAATTATAATTAAATGCCAGAAACTAATCCGGACGTACAAAAATTGAAAAATTTTAGCACAAGCATGAGCTTCAAGACTAAAATCATGTTCGCCGTCGCAGTTGTCGTTGTGGCAGTTATTGTGTTTACCATGGCAATAGGTGTGCTGGATAAAAACGCATCTTTTCTCAAGCAATGCAGCTGGACCGAAGAAGGTTTCAGGAGCAGGATAGCAGTAACCGATAAGGATAGCGCACTTCTGGCACTAAGCAGTTTTACAAACACGTCGTTCTTGACTTATGTGCGGTATCCGCTGGAAAACAAATGCCTAGGCGAGCAGTTCTATTTCGAAGGTAAAAGTGGCGAGAAATTTTCAGCGTGCAAGGACGGCCAGATAATAATATCAAAAGGAGTAAATTGCACTTACCCGTTCGGTGAAGCCAGAAAACTGCCTGACCTGGTCCGGCAAATGAACACCACAGTCTAGGATAACAATCAAAAGGAAAAGGCGAGGCATGTCATACCTTTGCTTCGCTATAGCGCTCCAAGAAAACAATCTGGGTATTCAATTTCTATACATTCAATCGTGAGGAATTTCTGCAACACTATCACAAGAGAAGCAATAGCGAAAGCGTATTCCACATGGTAAAAGCCAAGTTTGGCGACTATGTGAGAAGCAAGGAATGGACAGCACAGGTTAACGAAGTCTTGCTGAAAATCCTATGTCATAACATCTGTGTGGTAATTCAAGAAATGTATGAACTTGGAATTCAACCTGACTTCTGTTTAAAAAGTTAGGTGAGTGTTTAAGAAATACCATTATTTAAACAAAGCCTATTTCTTCCCCTTGACGTATTTGAAGAAAATTATCTGCCGCTCCCGCTTCAGAGCATCTTTTTTGCTTCTGAACTTCCCAAGCATCTTTTTGCCGTCTTTCGTATAGAGTATATAGTACGATCCACTTTTCTTGATGACCATGGTGCATTATTAGTCTACAGAGTTGATATAATTTTCATGAAACACTATGTAGCCATGAAACGGGGAAAAAAGAGCCGGCTGTCCGACAGCGAATGGAAAAAGAAGCTCACGCCGGAGCAATATCGCGTGCTGCGGCAGCGCGGGACCGAGCCTCCTTTCACCGGCAAGCTGCTGAATAACAAGGAAAATGGCATGTACATCTGTGCCGGCTGCGGTTCTCCCCTGTTTAGCAGCGCTGCCAAATTCGATTCAGGCACAGGATGGCCTAGTTTCTTTGAAGCGAAAGGCAAGATAGAACTAAAAGAGGACTTCGGCCACGGCATGCGCCGCACCGAAATAATATGTAAGAAGTGCGGCGGTCATTTAGGTCACTTGTTTGACGATGCTTCGCAGACGCCCACCGGAGCAAGATATTGCATCAATTCGGCTGCACTGGAATTCAAAAAGAAGGGAATTCCGACGCAGGGCCGGATATTGTTTCGGCACTTGAAGGGTTAGATAATTCCCCCGAATTTCCAGAATATAGAAGCCAATTTGGTATCATCGGCGGCGCGTATATATTCCTTTTGCGTTCAGGCTTGAGAAGATAGGAAAAAGGATATATGTGACCTGCCATCAAACATACGAAGAAGGAGGGTGGCGGACAAGGATTCACTTGGGGATAATTAATCCGCCAATGTAATGCTGTCTGAAAACTTCATTTCCTTGATAGAGTATGTGTTCAGTTCCTTTGAAATCTGTAATGTCGCCTTCACTTGCATCAGTATATTCGTAATCGCCTTCTTGCAACT
>JACQNY010000080.1 GCA_016202795.1 Candidatus Aenigmatarchaeota archaeon | reverse complement strand
TCCTGCGCACCAATGAAACGCCGTTGCTGTGCTAGTTCGGCGCTCTAAGACCGATGACAACATCACCGGCGGTGATATCATTTCCATGGATTATCTCATTCTCATATAGCTCGCCCAATGCCGTTACGACTATATGGAATCCCCTGTTATCCCTGATGCCGTTCATTAAAGTTGGAACATCCGCAATTTCGCCGCCGACAAGAGGCGTTTCGGATTCTTCAGCGCCTTTAATCAAACCCTTCATCAGCTCGTTAACAAATTCGGGCTCTGATCTTTGCAAGTCTATGTTATCAACCAGAATAATAGGTCTTGCCCCGGAGCGTATCACATCATTTGCGGCCATTGCGATTGCGTCTACACCAATAGTATCGTATCTGTCAGCTAACTGAGCCACTAAAACCTTTGTGCCTACACCTTCGATTACGACATATCATGATATCTTCCATTGCCGGCAGGCGTTATCATTCCATAAGGCAATCTTATAGGTAGTCCGTGTGAAGAAAATCTATACGTTGCTTGCAAATCAGCAAGACCGGTTTTTGATACGGCTCTTAGACCTCTGTCTACGCCAGTATCAGCGTAAGTCAGATTTTTGCCTTGAGTCATAAATTAACATCACGCATAAACTTTAAGTATCGATCACAAATCCAGTTTTACGCCTTTTTTATTTTTCTGCTTGTAAAGCTGGTATCCGAAAGCTGCGATCAGAATAAGCACAATGGCAAAAATTGGGTTTGTCGCTGTGGAGAAAAATTTGCCTGTTATCAGTGATATTCTGTCATTGTTTTGTTCGTTTTTTTCATTTGCCGCCTCCCGCAAAGCCGCGTCGGCTATGCGCTTGGCATTTTTATAGCTTGACCCTGCTTCGCCGAATTTGCAGTTTATCAGAGCTTCCCGGCCATCGTTCATTTTCTTTTCCGAATCGCCCAATATTTTCCTCACAGAGCTCATGTTGTAACCGGAATTTTCATATTCTTCTATTTTGTAATAGGCCGACGCAAGGGATATCTCGGCTGATTTTGCCGCTGCGATAACGGTTTTTTCATCATCCGAAACCATGTGGTTCACTTTTACGCCGAAGTTTTTTGAAAGTTCTTTTGGATGGAATAAGCCTGCGTCTGATTTTGCAACAACGTTGATAATTACGTTGGTGTAGCCTTCGCTTCCTCCGCCGGCGCCGTCAAGCGAAAACACGCACATTTCAGTTTTCGGCAGCAATGAGCCTTTAATCTCGCAAATAGGTTGACCGTTCACAAGTATTTCCGAATTCGTAGACAGCAAAGGCGAAACAGCTGTCAAGTTCAAAAAGTCCGATTTTTTGCAGTTGTACGCGCTTATCTCCGAAGGCGAGACATAGATTTCCATGCCTTTGAAAATCGACGCGACCGCGTCAATCGTAGTTTCAACGCACTTGTTTTTTATGCAATAATCCGCAACAATTGAAGCTGCTGAAGCATCCGAGGAAAGAAGTAGTACGAACAGAATAACCGACACAGCGCGGTAAATTGCATTAACCATGATAAAATCCTGTAGGCGCACGGATTAAAACTTAATACGGTGCGATTACAATAAACTTTTAGCAAAACAACGGTTTGCATAGCAAAGCCGGTTTTGCAATGCAAAACGGCCGCAGTTTACCTGATGGTAAACTTGCACCGTGCATTGAGAAAACTTTAGTTTCCTATGGTTTAATCAAAAGGGTGTTTTGATGGGTGAAGAGCCAAGAAAAGAGAAATTGTGCCCTAAATGCGGTACGGACATAATAATGACAACCGCCTGGGACGGTACGCTAGAACCGGTCACAGATAAGTGCGTGAAATGCGGTTACAGCTTTAAGAAAACCGGCTGGCTGAAAAAGATGAGAAGCATATTCAAGTGGAGCGGTACCTAGGTTTTGAGCATTTTTCCAATAGGCTTCCAATAAAAATTGTGCCAGCCTTCCGCAATGCTTTTCGCGCACGCATCAGGAACATCAGTCTGGATGAAATCCAGCCTTGTTCCGTTTTTAACCCCTTTCAAAGAAAAAACAGCTTTTGAAAAATGTTTTTCAGGCCATCCTTCCATCTCGCAGCGCCAAGCCTGAACGATTTTTTTGTCCTTCGTTAATTCGGTATTTTTGCCGTGCAGGCCACCGTCATAAGCAGAAAACGAACCGCCAGTCCGCCTGCTTATCTTCGCTTTCGAGCCTGTGAAAGCGGAATGTTTTTTCGAGTCCATCAGTGCTTCGTAGACCTCATGAGGCGGGGCGTTGAAGAAAACCGACTATTTTATCGTTTTCATCCTATGCCCACACCGCAAGTATCGCACCCATCACCATCAGGGAAATAAGCTGGTATGCGCTGTTGATGACCAGCAATTCCTTTGGGCGGTTTTCGTACAAAACGCCGGCAGCCATAGCGGTAAGAACAAACCCGGCCCACATCATCGCGCCTTTCTTTGCGCCCTCGAAAGCTGTTGTCGAGCCTGTGTAATAAAGGAAATACGCCAGTACGTAAGCTGTTACCAGCGAGCCTACGAAGCTGATTGCGTAAACAGTATTCACGCTATTGCGTTTTTTCTCCAGCTTGGATTTTCTTGCGCTTACACCAGAATAAAACATCCAGTATTTGCCGAACAGCATGGGCGAATACCATATCATGCCGATAATCATACTAAACACTGCAGCAGCTAATATTACAATTAAATTTATTGGGGGCGGCATTCAACCGGCTCCCGGTTTCAAATCCTGCCATACGCCTACGATATTGTCCATAGCGCTCAATAAATTCTTGGAGTGCGCTATTAAAATGCTTTTTGCAGGCGATTCGCTTAAAACAGGGCTAAAAAGCTCCAAAAGAGGCGAAAGATATTTAAATACAATACTCTATACATAGG
>JACQNY010000079.1 GCA_016202795.1 Candidatus Aenigmatarchaeota archaeon | reverse complement strand
AGTTTCTCCCTTTCCAGCTACTCTTCCTTTTCCAGCCAATCAATGCACCTCCTTTTAATTAAGTATTTGTTAACCGCTATTAAATAATAAAATGTCGGATAAAATATAATATATTATGTGGCTTCCATTTTTGATACCCAAATCCCGCAGCATGTGAGCAAAGTCGAAGAGCGGATCGAAGACGATTCAGACGACGAAGATAATTTGGAAAGCCAAGACGGAACGCAAGAAAAGGACAACAAAGAAGCTTCAGCAGAAAGTTACGTAAACGTGCTTGGGGTCAGGATAGGTTATTCGGATGCAAAGGCTATCGCAGGCATGGAGGTTGTCGAGGTTTTCGCCGTCTACCTGCCTGAAAATGTGCTTGGCATGACCGATTGTATTAACAAAATATGGATCCGTTACGGGTTAGGCTACTTGAAAAAACATGTCTTGATACACGAGATCGAGCATGTGAAAGACCCGGCAGCCAGCGAATACGTTATCAGGCTGCGCGCGAAACAACGGGAACCGGCGCATTACGTGCTTTAAGCGTTCAATCCACCGCAACGGTTATCTGGCTTTTGTTGACCGCCTGTCTTTTGTGCGCAACAGCCAAGATAATAATACCGGTTATCATAATGCCGCCACCGAACACCTGTTCCGGCGATATCGAAGACCCGAGCAAAGTTGAGGCCATAACAATAACTGCGAAGGGCTCGATGGCTTTTATCGTCATTGTTTTTGAGACTTCCATGCGCTCCATGGATTTGAGCATGAAGTAAAATCCTATTACAGGCGCCATTATACCGCCAAGCATTATCAGCAACGCGTTGCCAACTGACGGGACAACCAATTTTGAAGTTGCAACCACATAAACAAGTAGCAAGGACGTGGTAAACAGCAATCTCAACTGATTAAGCTCGGACGGCCGTATCCTAGAAACATGTTTTTTAAGAAGTATCCTTTGAAACGATATTATGACAGAACTTGCCAAAATCAGGAAAGATCCCAGTGCGATCGAAACGTCGGAGTATGTTATCAGCAACGCCCCTATCACCGTGATGGCTATGCCTAACGCATCAACCTTTCCAAACTTTTCCTTTAAAATGACAGCGCCCAAAAATATGGTGAACACCGTCTCGAACCTGGAGATGAACGCTGCTGTAGAGGGGCCTATCGCTTTTATGCCCATAAAAAACAGTATAGCAGCCGCCGCGTTTATCGCCCCCAACAGAAACAGGGGCCTGAAATGATTTCTCGCAAGTTTGATTATATGCGTGTTCTTTTTTTGCATTGTGGATATGGCGAATGTTACCAAAAGCCCTGAGCCAAAGAACATAAAATTTGCTGTTTCAGTGGGCATTTCCCTGGTCACGATGCTGACGATGATAAAAATCGGGGACATGAAAACTACGGACAAGATGGCGTATAAAAATCCCGCGTAGCTGGAATTTTTGAAGAAATCGCGCAGCCTTTTCATGTTACCAAAGATAACTATTTGAACGCCGTCTTATTAATATTTGATATATAATTCAATTGGTGACGGCATGAGCAGGCAGGAATTTTTCGAAAAGGACAGGGGGCACAAGAAAAAATACAACGCCGTTTACAAAAAGGGCTTTAAGCGGAAATACCAAAAATTGGTTTCATCGTTGTAAAACAGGCTGCTTTTTTTTATCCTTATTAACCGTTTTTCCGAGCAGGAAAAGCAAAATTGTTATGGCTGCCGAACCGCCAAGGACCGCGACAGAAGCCCCGCGGAACAGTGTTATCAAACTTTTTGCAGAGTCGGGAAGCAGGCTTGAATAGCTGTCCAGCAACCCGAAGATTGCGTACTCGCCGACCAAAAATATCGCGACCAACCCTACAGTCAGAACAAGTGCGTAGTTGAAGGCCGACGCGAAAAAATTCTTCTCCTCTTTCAATGGCTTGGCATTTTTTAAACAATCTACGCACGTTATTGAATTACCCATTGTCCGCGCGTGCGAATAACACATTTCCTTTTTGCAGGACTGGCAAGAATAGTCTGCAGGATCTGCGCCACAAACATGACAGGGCATATGAATAATTTGTTGCGGGTTATTTAATTAGTTCCACATTTTCCAGTTTTCTGAAATGTTCATCCCCGGTAATTATCTTAGCACTATTCGCTTTCGCCGTAGCAACTACGATAGAGTCTGCCATCGCCATCCCCAGCGCTATGCTGAAATCCGCAGCCTCTAAAGCCAGTTTTTCTGTCAGGTGGGCTACACTGGTATTGGACATTATGTAAGCGCAAGCTTCCAACGCTTTTTCTTCCCCGGCCTCCATTTTTATTTTTTTGTAAACTTCGTAAATCACTATCGAAGGGGTGATATACTCTTTCGGGTTAGCTTTTTCTATATATGCGGTATATTTGTTGTTTTTGTCCTTTGTTGCAAAAAATTCTATCCAGCCATAAGAATCAACCAAAACGTTCACTTTCGTCCCTCAGGTTTTTAGTATCGACTCCTTTTGCCATTCCCCTGGCTTTTCTTATGTCTGTGATTGGGATCAGGTGTATGCTCCTCCCCTTTTCTATGACAACCAGTTTTTCACCTGCTTTTATCCCCATAGATTCCCTGACATTCTTAGGTATGACCACCTGGAATTTGGGCGAAACTTTTACTGTTTCCATAAAATCACCGTAAAACATTATATATATCGATATATAAATAGTTTTACGTGTCCTCTATCAAAAGGCTGCTTTCTTCTAAAACTTCATAACTTCTTCCGCGGCTTTCGCTACACGTTCTACGTTTGGCAAATATAAGTTCTCATGCTTTGCAAGAGGCATTGGTATGTCAAATCCTGTAACGCGTTTCACAGGCGCCTTTAACGACAATATGTCAGCCTCGCTTATTGTCGCGGCAATCTCGGCGCCTAATCCGACAGTACGCGGCGCCTCGTGCACAATAACTGCACGGCCCGTTTTCTGGACAGAAGTTAAAATTGTTTTTGTATCCAACGGCGATAACGAACGTAAATCGATGATTTCAGCGTCTATGTTTTTATCTTTTAATTTTTCCGCGGCTTCTGCGCAAACATGCGCCATCGTACCCCATGATATTAACGTAACGTCGCTGCCTTCTTTTGTTACGCCTGCTTTTCCGATAGGGATTTCATAATCCTTTTCCGGTACATCCTGCTTCGGCGAGCGATACAGTTTCTTCGGCTCAAAAAATATCACAGGGTTGGAGTCGCGTATGGCCGCGGCCATTAACCCTTTGGCATCGTACGGCGTTGACGGTATCACGGCCTTTAATCCGGGCGTGTGAACGATATGCGTTTCCGGCGATTCTGAGTGGTGTTCAGGTGCGTGTATACCGCCGGCGCATGGAACGCGGACAACCAGCGGACACGTGAAACGACCGCGGGAACGGTTGCGAATCTTCGCGGCGTGTGAAATCAACTGGTCCAGCGCAGGATAAATAAAACCGTCGAATTGTATTTCTGCCACCGGTTTTAGCCCGTAAATAGCCATCCCTATAGACGCGCCTATAATAGCCGATTCTGCAAGGGGCGTGTCGATAACGCGGTCAGAGCCGAATTTATCCAGCAACCCTTCGGTCACGCGGAAAACGCCGCCGTCAACGCCTATATCCTCGCCGAGCAGTACAACTTTTTTGTCTTTTTCCATTTCCTGCCGCAATGCCAGATTGATGGCCTGGGCGAGGTTAAGCAGCATTATTTGATCACAACCCTTCTTTTTCCTTTCTGGAAATGTACCTCGTCATGTAAAATTAATTTTCTGACAAATATTTTATAAAGCCTTACCGGTTGTTTTTTCGATTCCAAAACTTCCCAATAACTTAATTCCTTCCTTGCGCGCGGATATCTTTTTGTGAAAACAGCGTAAGCTTTTTTTAATTCCGCCCCGCGAAGCATTTTCGCCTTGCCTCCAAACTGCAAACCCATTGTAGGGGCGCCGAATGCTTTGTGCTGTTTTGCTATTGTTCCGGCCACGCTATTATTTTTTTCTATGTGCCTGCTATGTTTTCGATAATATCTGGATAGGAAATAAATATCAAAATTTTCATCGAATGCGTAAAATACTGTGGCAGACCACGGTTTATTTTTGCTGACGGTCGCTATGGACATCAGTTTTACGTTTTCCATGTAACTTTTTGCCAGTTTTTTAGGATTTTGCCTCATCCAAAACCTCCTTTTGCTGGATCTTTAAGTTCTCAGTCATTTCTGCGTAAACATATTCGAATATTTTCCCAGGCTCTTCCGCAGGTACGGACTCGTATTTTTTTACGGCATCCCCGACCTTTTTACCCAGTTTTGCAAGCAACTTTTCCTCGTAATCCCTTGACCATAATTTTTTTGATTCCATGTATTTTCTCAGCCGTTCTATGGGATCTTTTTTTATCCATTCGTCCAATTCGGATTTTTTCCTGTATTTCGAGGCGTCGTCGGCTGTGGTGTGGTCGCCCATCCTATATGTAAACAATTCTATCAACGTGGGCCCGTTGCCGGAACGGGCTTTTTCCAATGCGTTTTTAGTTGAGCTGTAAACCGCGAAAACGTCGTTGCCGTCGACCTGGATCCCTTCGAAGCCGAATGCGACTGCCTTTTGCGCTATTGTCTGCGACGCGGTTTGTCTGCTTCTTGGGACAGAGATGGCCCATTGGTTGTTCTCGCAAACAAAAACCAAGGGAAGGTTGAACACGCCCGCAAAATTCATAGCCTCGCTGGTGTCGCCTTCAGAAGTCGCGCCGTCTCCGAAATAAACAAGAGACGCGTTTTTTTCGCCCATTATTTTCATGGCCAGAGCAATGCCAACTGCATGCAACGGTTGCGTGCCCACCGGAATTGCAAAAGTCAGATCATTTTCCCCGGAAGGAATTTTTTGGCCACGCTCATCGCCGCCCCAGTACTGCAATATCATTTCCATAGGCAATCCCCTGAGAATCACAGAGGCGTGCTCCCTGAAAGCCGGTACCATCCAGTCGTTTTTGTTAAGCGCGTAAGCTGATGCGATTTGCGCAGCTTCCTGGCCCCTCAATGGCGGATATGTTCCTAAACGGCCCTCGCGCTGCAATTTTATTGCCCGCTCATCAAAAATCCTTGCCAACACCATCGACTCGTAAATTTCTTTTATTTGGTCCTGTGTTAACCCAGGCTGTTCTCCACACGCCCCGTTTTCGTCCAGAATTTGCAGATAATTGACGGAAAATTTCGCTATTTCCTTTTCCATGACCCACACGCTAAAATAAGTTGCACTTTATATTAGATATCATTTTCGACGACCCTGCTTTCCTTCTGCAACACCGCTTTTATGAAAAGCTCGCCCGCACGGTACGACGAACGGACAAACGGGCCTGACGCAACGTAAAGGAAACCCTTTTGTTCGCCTGCTGTTTTTAATTTTTCAAATATTCCAGGATGGACGTATTTTTCCACGGCCATCTGTTTTTTTGTAGGCCGCAAATATTGCCCTATTGTGAAAAAGTCCACGCCCACGGCGCGCAAATCATCCATAGCCTCGCAGACTTCCTGTTCCGTTTCTCCCACTCCAAGCATAACCGAGGATTTTGTGCGTATTTCCGGATTCAATTTTTTTACGACCTTCAAAACGCTTAACGACTGGTCGTAACCGGCCCGTGTGTCGCGGACAAATTTTTGCAGCCTTCTAACGGTTTCCACATTGTGCGCGATGACATCAGGCTTGGCGTCTACGATATTTTTTATCAAATCCTCGCGGCCGCGGAAATCCGGTATAAGGACTTCGATCCGGATGTTGGGATTCATTTTTTTGACTGCTTTAATGCAGGCAGCGAAATGCAACGATCCCTGGTCCGGTAGATCGTCACGATCAACGGATGTTATAACAACATAATCCAAATTAAATTCTTTAACGGCTTTTGCCAGTTTAACAGGCTCGAAGATGTCCAACTCAACAGGACGACCGTGCGAAACTTCGCAGAAACGGCAGCCTCGTGTACAAGTGTTTCCCATCACCATGAATGTCGCAGTCCCGCCGGACCAGCATTCGGATATGTTCGGGCAATGGGCTGATTCGCATACAGTGTTCAAACCAAGATTTTTCACGGTTTCGCGGACCTTTGCGAATTCTCCCATGGTCTGGAGTTTTGTTTTCAGCCATTCCGGTTTGTTTGGTGAAGCTAAAGCCATGCTCATCCGCCCAAAGCCCATCTTTTTAAATCTTCATAACCGGTTGAACCGCAAATCCATTCGCCGGTTTTTTTGTTGAAGAAGAACGGCACGCCGCCGCAACGGCCTTTATCATATTTTCTCAGGATTTCAAGGTTTTTTGCGTTGTGCCAGACCTCCAAACCTGTGACTTTAACGCCTTCCTCTTTCTCAAGCTTTTCGATCAAAGGCCGCATCTCGATGCAGGGGCCGCATTCTTCTCCGTAGAATTCCAAAAGATCTTCTGGCATAAGATTAATTCTACATCGAGTTTTTTAAAGTTTCGCAAAATTACTTTCTCAAATGACGGTGTCTGCCGTATTTGCGGTTCTATCTTTTCACGCGTTTGAATCCGGAAACTTCGATTACCTTTAACTTGAACTTTTTGTCCATTTTATCCAAAACTAGGTTCATCCCAAGAGAATCGGAAGACATGTGACCTGCGGCGATGACGTTGATGTTGTGCGATTTCGCCTCTTCGTACTGGTCTTTTGACATATGCATAGCGACTATCGTGTTGATCCCGGATTCGGCCATTGTTTTCATCCTTGTTTTATCCAATTCTGTTCCACCGGTCATGTCGAAAGTAATTTTACCGCATTCGTTGTCCGGATTGCCGGTAAAAATGGTCGGTCCCATGCCGTGGGATGCGGCCCACTGGTATTCAGGTATCTTGTATAAAATGTCAACAAGGTTTTTTATTGTCCTTGGCTTTTCCTTGTCCATAAGCTTTTGCAAGAATTGGTGGACATGGTTGTCCGCAACAGTGTGCATTGACATAAAAGGAATGTTTAACAGACGCGCGGCGTCTATGCTCCTTGTGTGGTTGAAAGGATGCAGCCCTCTGCGGACTTCGTCCACGCGCGGGCGGACTATGGCCTCGGCCTGTGAAATGGAAACGCCGGCCTTGTGGAGTATCCTTATTTGCATGTCCATTACCTGATGCAATTCCGCCAAAGCGCGGCCTTCCGGGTGATGCGTTATAACAGCGTCTATCTTCGTGCCTTTTTGCCTTAACCGGTCGATTAAGAGCATTTCCTGCGTCTCTATGTCTATGCCGATCGCCACCGCCTCAATGTTTTTGGCATCCCCCCCGTTCAGTATAATGCTGTCTGCAAACGGGTTTTGAAGCTTTTCCTTGTTGAAGTACTCTTTTTGATAGCCTTTCAACTCGCCGTAGCGTTCCTTTGTTTCTTCCAAGATCCTTTTGATCTCTTCTTCCCCTCGAGGATCCTCTTTTATTCCCTCTTTTGTTGAGAATTCGTAAAGCTCGCGCAATGTTGCCATGAGACCAATAAGTAATATGTAAATTTGTGCTTAAATTACTAGATCGTCTATCCTAAGCGTGACTGTGCAATTAGTCCGACCAGTGCACAAGTGCGGCATAGGGGCGGCTGTAAACACGCGAACACCTTATCACGACATGTTCGGGCAAGCTGTCAGCATACAGAACAGGGGTTACGACGGCTGCGGGTTTTCCCTTCTAGATGAAAGCGCTCACGTAATCAGAACTTACAAAGGCGAAGGAAAGGTTACCACCGTTTTTCAAGAATATTCTGTTGCGGAGCAGGTAAATTCTAACAGGGGAATTTTCAACAACAGGTACAAGACAACGGGTGATGTCAACCCAAGAAATTTGCAGCCGATCACCGCAGGCGGGTTTGTGGTCTCGCACAACGGCAATGTTTTTAATTATCGAAGATTGGCGGAAGAGCATGGAATAACATTGGAAAAGGACGACTCGGACACCCATGTAATAGCGCAAATTATCAAACAGGCCGGAAGCTTTGAAAGTGGCGTGCGCGCCCTGGCCGAAGGGGCGCTTGGCGCATTCAACCTTGTCGCAATGGACGCGGACGGCGTCGTCGCTGCGTACAGGGATCCTTGGGGCTATCACCCACTTTTTGCCGGAAGAAAAGGCGATTCTGTTTATTTCGCATCAGAAGAACCGGGCATATACGCGGTTGGAATTTACGATACCGAAGAATTAAAACCAGGCGATCTGTGGCTAACAGATGGCAAACACACAGAGAAATTTTCCGTAAGGCCGCCTCACACAAAATCACGCGTCCCGATTGCAGAAAGATTGTGTTCTTTCGAGCTTCCTTATTTCATGAGGCCGGGCGGAAGTTTCAACGGAATTCTCGGCTCGGATTTCAGGGAGGCGGCCGGCGAGAGGCTGGCCATGCTGGACGAGTTTCCGAATGACGGCAGGCACATCGTTTCCCCAATTTTAAATTCCGGGGACCACTATGCAATCGGATACAGCCGGGGGAGCGGACTCCCGCTGAGAAAAGCGTTTATTTACAACCCCGACATGACCAGGATTTATATGCAGTGGGACAAGATGACAGCGCTTGGCCTGACACCGCAGGAGCTGGCTGCGCTGAAAAATATGGCTAATCCGAGAATAGTGAAAGGAAAAAAAGTTATAGTTACGGACGATTCGATAGTCAGAGCCAGCACAATTCCGAAACTGGTAGAGGAGCTTTTTGCGGCGGGCGCAGAGGAGGTACATGTAAGAATAGGCACGCCGCCAATAATATCGTCGTGCCATATGGGTCTGGATCATTCAGACAAGACAAAATTAAGCGCCGTGAGAGCTGTAGAAAACCCTGAAACGGCCGAAATCGAAGAGATACAGGAAAAGGTAAGGCTAAGTTTAAATCCGGCGCCCACTTCGTTGCGCTATCTGCCTTTGCAGGATTTCAAGGAACTTTTAGGCGATAGAAACAACCATTGTTTCGCATGCTTCACAGGAAAATACCCGTTCCCACTAACCAACGGAACTTGAATCCGATTTACCGTTCACGTATTTTTAATCCGGGTTAAACAATTATTATTTATGAAGTTATCCTTGTTTTTCTTAATAATCGGCGTTTTACTTGTCAGCGGATGCGTGCAGAATAATTACGAAAACGCCACAGGTAACGATTTGCATGATAACGACACTGCAAACAAGCAAATAACAACTACTACGACGGTCCAGGACAGCCGTACAAGCGGGGCGGAAAAGCAAAAACAGGACCTGTACGCTTCTACAAAACGCGAAATAGAAGTTTTATACCAGGAAAACCTGGCCACAGGAATAGGCCCCGAACATTACCAGAGATTGAAACTAAATCTTGATTCGCTGGCCGGATCAATTCCGGATGCGGAACTGGCTACACTACGCGAAAAACTGGAAGCATTGAATCCTGCGAATAAAGACTCTGGTAAAACACAAACAAATTCTTCAAACTGCATTTCCAACTCTAACCCTATTTTCACCGCCGATGTGACAGACAATAATAATATCAAAGCAATCACGCCACCTAGAAACGAGAAAACGCATTCGCATATATGGATCAAGGACAACCAGAAGGTTCCCTTCTACTTGCCGGTTGACGGGAAACTTGTCGCGGGCACTAAATACACGGAAGGCGGAGAATTGAACTACCTTTTCTTTTTCGATGTGAGCTGCGAAGTGGAAATAAAATTCGACCACATAAAAGAACCCATAAAACTCATCGGGGACATGTTTCCGAATCCGCCGAAAGTTGAAGACACGAGAACCGATTACCTGCCGAAAACACAATTCAAGGCCGGGGATTTAATAGGTTATACTACAGGCACGCCGCAGGCCAAAAACTGGGACTTCGGGGTTTACAACAAGGATAAACTCAACCATCTTAATGGCAAACAAGGGTATGAAGAACTTGACTGGAGAGCCGGCTGTCCTTACGATTATTTCCCGAGCGACAAAAAGAATTTCTATTACAGCCTTTTTGTCAGCGTCACAGGCAGCGGGGCGCCGCCAACGGATTTCTGCAAAAAGTAATTAGTTTTCTCGATTTCCTTTCCGTCGTGTTTTCTCTTTTATCATTAATACCTTGAAAGGTCCTCATAACATGCGCTTATAGACGTTTTTCCTATGGCCTATTAATGTTATTTGAATTTTCTTTAACGTTTGGTCTATGTCAGCTATCACTCGGTAATCGCCGATCCTCAATTTCTTGAATATTCTTTCCTTCACCGCTTTCTCGAGGTTGTTCAGAAAATGTATTGCAAGCGGATCAAAAACGACATCATACATCAAACCACT
>JACQNY010000076.1 GCA_016202795.1 Candidatus Aenigmatarchaeota archaeon | reverse complement strand
CTTCTGTCATTCCTTTTCTCTTTCTTATCTGTAATATGGCTTTTTCCTGCAAATCTTTCGGTATCCTTTCGAACAGAACATCGATCAACGAATAAAAACCATGCCCGCCTGTAGCCGATTTCAAAGCCGAATCAAAGCCGAACATTTCAGCCACCGGAACTTTTGCTGTTATTACCGACGCGCCGCGCTCCTCGGCCATGTCCAATATTTGTCCGCGCCTGTTCTGAACCTCGCGAATAGCGCCGCCCATCTGTTCTTTCGGAATGTCAATTCGTATAATTTGTTTCGGTTCCATAAGGAACGCGTCGCCTTTGAGCACGCCTTCTTTGATCGCAAAACGTACTGCTGGTAAAACCTGTGCCGGTCCCCTGTGAACAGCATCTTCGTGCAACGTTGCATCAGTTACCATTATTTTCAAATACATGCACGGCTCCTTTGCCAATGGTCCTTCGTCCATCATGCTCTTGAAGCCTTCCTTGATGAGTTCCATCGCCTCGTTTAGATATTGAATGCCTTTTGTCCCGTCGATGAACATGTTTTTATTGTAGATGAGTTTCACACTTCTTGCCTCGTGTTTATCAAATCCTAGGATTTCAAGTTTCTTGACGAGCTCAAGGTCCTTGCGTTTCATTTCCGAATCTTCTATCTCCCGGTTGCGTATAGCCGCTATGGTAGCGTCATTAAGCGGGCTGATGGTAAATAAAAACCTGTTATGTTTGTTAGGCGATTTACCTTCCACGTCAGCGATTCCGGCGCCGCAGGATTCCCTATAAACAACGATAGGAGGCGTTGATTTTATTGGTATGTTGTTTTCTCTCAGTTTTCTTTCCACTTTCGCATCTATATGCAATTCTCCGAGCCCGGAAACTAAATATTCGCCTGTTTCTTGGTTGATTTTGATTTGTATGGTCGGATCCTCGCGGTTCAGCTGCCGCAAAAAATCTATTAGTTTCGACAAATCTTTTGTGCTTTCTGGTTCAATCGCTTTGGTGACAACAGGCTCGAATAAATGCTTAATCTCTTCAAAGGGTTCTATCCTGTCGTTCGGATCACAAACAGTTTCTCCGGAAAAGGCGTCCTGTAAACCTACAATACCCGCGATATTCCCTGCCACAACTTCGTCAACAGGAATCCGTTGTATCCCTTTATAAATGCTGACTAATTGTATCCGTTGCGTTCGATGCTGGCCGATTAAATAAACTTCCTGGCCTTTTACGAGTTTACCGGAAAGTATTCTTGCACACGCGACAAAGCCCGTATGCGGATCCGGAAACATTTTTGTGATCATGGCAACGGCTTTCCCGTTGATATTGCAGTTTAACATGTCTTTCCCGGCCTGTGATTCCAAGTCGCCTCGCCAGATTTTCGGCACGCGATATTTTTGAGAGTCGACAGGATTTGGCAAATGTCTTACTACCATATCCAGAATGACTTTGTACATGGGGGCCCTTTTCTTCAATTCCTCTTTGTTTTCGGATTGCGTTAATTCGATAATATCCTTGAATGTCACGCCTGTTTTTTGCATGAACGGTATTGATATCGCCCAGTTATGGTAAGCAGAACCGAAAGCGACAGACCCGTCTTTTACATTCGGCAAGCCCCATTTGATGAGAAATTCCTCTTCGGCGTATTTTTGTATCAGCACATTGACGTTTGCCAATATTTTTTCAAATCTTTCCAGCATTTGTTCTGGCGTGAGTTTTAATTCGTTTATCAGACGATCGGTTTTGTTGATAAAGATAACAGGTTTAACGCGTTCTTTCAGCGCTTGTCGCAACACAATCTCTGTCTGCGGCATCGTCCCTTCCACGGCATCAACGACAACTATTGCGCCGTCAACGCTTCGCACAGCTCGCGTAACATCTCCGCCGAAGTCCACGTGCCCCGGAGTATCCATTAAATTAATCAGGTAATCCTTGTCGTCGTAAGTGTGGACCATCGAAACGTTGGCGCCGTAGATCGTTAGTTCGCGTTGGCGTTCCTGTTCATCAATCCACGTAAACATCGCTTCACCGGCTAATTCGGACGCTATCATTCCGGCGCCCGCGACCAAATTGTCTGTCAATGTCGTTTTGCCGTGATGAATGTGTGCGATTATAGCTATGTTCCTGATCATTTCGGAGTGGTACATCACTTGCTTTATCCTTTCGGTCATGTCCATTTTGGCCATAAAATCATCTCTTTAACGTAAATAATATTTAACCTTTAATCGTTACAATCGTCTCTTAGCTTCATATTTTTTCTTCAGAATCGCTAGAAGTGTTGTCGCAATGAATAATAGTGTGTTGGTAACATAGATGAAAGGGTCCAATTTTAACAAACCGTAGACAATCCAAAAAAACCCGTTGAGCATACCGATGATTATAGTAAGCCATGAAAGGTCCTTTGTTCTTTTGGTTTTCCATGTTTTCCATACCTGAGGAAAGAAAATTGTAGAAGCTGTAACAGCGCCAAGCAGGCCGAAAATTGATGCCAAGTCTGTCATTAAAATCAGTTTTATCTCGCGCCTTCCGCTTCCCTTTCTATACGTTCACGTTCTCTCATAGCATTTGAGTTTTGCACATCCTTGTTGTAACAGGCCAATATCTCCGCAGCCGTCGCGTCCACTATATTCTTCTTGTTGTTGAACGATTTTTGGAACGCAGCCTGCGTTATTAACCGCAAAGCCCAGTCTATCCGCCTTTGCGGAGACGTAACAACTGCCTTACGCACCATTATGCCCCCCATCTGGTAGGCTGTTATTTCTTCGAGTAACGCGACATTTTCGATTGCGGTAACCAAAACCTGAACCGGATTTTGCTTTGTTTGCTGCTCTATTTTCGCCAAAACCTGTTTTGTTAAACGCATAACACGCTCGCTTTTTCCTCCGGCCAAAGCTGACGATAAAACATGCTTTTTACTTTTGTGTCCGGGTATCATCATTTTGTTCATTAATCGCTCCACGATACTCATGTCAAGCTTGTGGAATTTCCTGCCCGCGTGCCGTCCGTAATTTCTGGGTATCAGTATAGGGCTTAAATTCATGTAAACCGCAAGGCCGCGGTCCTTGACCTCGACGGCGGAAGTGTCCCATCGCCCGAATAAAAGAAATTTAGGGACATATTTTTGCTTTTTTTTGGGTTTAACCTCCTCTTTTTCGCTAGGTAGAGAAATGTTTACGGTTTCCGTTGAGTTTATCGGGCCTTCGATTAATTGTTCTTCCATTTAATCACTTCTGTATCGGTATGCTTTTAACGAGTCGGTTTTTGTTTCTTTCCTGAAACTAATTCTTTGAGCGCAACACCGTTTACTTTAACCACTGTAAATTTAATACCCCATTGCTTTCCGATTGGACCGCCTTGTGACCCGCCAACGCCTTCTATGACAACTTCATCATGCTCGTTTACTTTATCAATCGCACCCGTACCTGGAACCCAGGCTGTTACGCCGACGCCGTTTTTAACAATCTGTACTCTTACGCATTTTATCAAGCCTGACGAAGGCTGCTTTTGTTCAACCACACGTTTTTCCAAAACAATGCCTCGCGCCTGCGGAGAGCCTTCCAGGGGGTCTTTTTTCCAGAATTGGAGCTTCCTAGCTCTATATTTGATGTCTTTCCATCTTAATCTCTGCTTGTTTTTCTTTATTTTTCTTGCTGAAAATTCTCCCATGCTTCGCGCCTTAAACCATTTGATAGTGTAGGATTTATATATGTTCGTTTTGCAATGCAAAACTTGTTATTGTTGCAGCTTTATTTCGTCGATGTTGTGATACCTTTTCAGTATCATCTTTATCCTGTTTATGTTGGTCCCGCCCTTTCCTATAAGTAAACCGCGCTTGTTTGAGTCTACGCCAATAGTTAATATGTTCTTGCCTTTCAAATTCTCCAGTTTAACGGATTTCGCTTGTGGTGCAAGGTTGGAAACGAATTTTTCCAGATTATCCGACCATTCGAATATTTTTATTTTTTTATTGAATTTTTTTTCCAGCTCGTTTATTGTCAAGCCGCCTTTTCCTATAGCCTTTCCCGCTTTCCCCTCCTCCACGATGAATATTATGTTAGAAGGTTCAACCACGCAATCGTGAGCGTGTACTTTGGTGTATTTTTCAAAAAAATTTATTATTTTTATCGAGTCGGTGTCCAGTTTCATCGTGTCGGCATCCTTTAGTCATCAAAAAGCAAGAATGGAAACCGCAAACGGTTTGCCGCACATGGTTCCTAATTCAACAGAATTTCCATCAAACTGTTCAACTTCGATCTTTTGGGCCGCGGCTACGGTTTTTAATCGCTCTCTCAGTGTTGACGGGCAGTTGGCCGCAT
>JACQNY010000075.1 GCA_016202795.1 Candidatus Aenigmatarchaeota archaeon | reverse complement strand
TACTTTAACGGAAAATTTGTAGGAACAACACCAAAAGGGGAGAAATTTGTAGAGGACGTCAGGAAGAAACGAAGAGCCAACTTATTGTCGTCGAAAATGAATGTGGTTTATTACAAGGAATTTGACGAGATCAGAATTAATACGGATTCAGGAAGATTAAGAAGGCCATTGATAATTGTGGAAAAAGGAAAATCTAAATTGACAGAAGAACATTTAAAGAAAGTGGAAACCGGAGAATTGAAGTGGAATGATTTGATAACAAAAGGGATACTCGAATTTATTGATGCGGAAGAGGAGGAGAACGCTTACATCGCCCTCACGGAAAAAGACGTTAATGAAGAGCACACCCACGTTGAAATAAGCCCGAGCATAATACTCGGAATTTCCGCCTCGTTGATTCCTTTCGCTGAACATAACAGAGGAGACAGGGTAAACTACGGAGCGAAGATGACAGGCCAGGCTATCGGAATGTACGCTTCGAATTTTTTGATGCGTACTGATACCAAGGCCAACCTGATGATTTATCCTCAAATTCCTTTGGTGAGAACTGAAAGTTCGGACATAGTAGGTTTGACAACGCATCCGGCAGGACAAAACCTGGTTATCGCGGTAATGCCTTACGGCGGATATAACATGGAAGACGCGTTAGTCATCAACAGAGGCTCGGTAGACCGCGGCATGTTGAGATCGGTTTATTTCAGGATTTACGAGACTGACGAAAAGAAATATTGGGGTGGTCAGGAAGATGAGATAAGAACACCGGATCCTACAGTACGCGGTTACAAATCCGAAGACGATTACAAACGACTCGGAGAAGATGGGATAATAAACCTTGAAAATGCCGTTACTTCCGGTGATGTTCTAATAGGAAAAATATCCCCGCTGAGATTTTTAGGCACAGTAGAAGAATTTATGACAGGTATTGAGAACAGACGTGAATCATCGGTAACTGTGAGACACGGCGAAAAGGGCATAGTGGATAAAATAGTAATTTCAGAATCAGCCGACGGTAACAGGTTAATCAAAGTTTCGGTCAGGGATGAAAGAATAATTGAAATAGGCGACAAAGTTTCGTCAAGACACGGACAGAAAGGCGTGATCGGATTGTTAGTCAATCCAGAAGATATGCCGTTCACAGAATCCGGCGTTATACCTGATATCCTTTTCAATACGCATTCCATACCGTCTAGAATGACGATGGGCCAGTTGCTTGAAATGATAACAGGCAAGACTTCTTCAATCACAGGAGAGTATTTCGATTCCACAGGATTTACGGGAGTGGATGAAAATTATATCAGAGAAACGCTGGGTAAATTGGGATTCCGCGAAGATGGCAAGGAAACTTTATACGACGGAAAAACCGGCAAGCAGTACGATGTCATGATATACACGGGCGTTGCTTATTATCAGAAACTAGACCACATGGTTGCGAATAAGATACATGCAAGATCAAGAGGGCCTGTGGCTTTGTTAACGAAACAACCCACAGAAGGTCGCGCAAAAGAAGGCGGTTTGCGTCTTGGTGAAATGGAAAAAGACTGTATAATCGCGCATGGCGCTGCGATGGTGCTTAAAGAAAGATTTGATTCGGACAAGTACATGGTGGCTGTTTGCGAGAATTGCGGCTTGATTGCGATGAACGACAGGACAAAAAACAAGTTAGTTTGCTCTTTGTGCAGCGAATCAAAAATAAGCTGGGTTGAAATGTCCTACGCATTCAAACTGATGTTAGAGGAGTTAAAATCCTTGTTGATTTATCCCAGGGTGGATGTTGGAGAGCATAAAAATCCGGGCTGATGCGGTAAATGAAAATGAAGTGATTTGATTATGGTGGACATGAAAGAAGTACAAAGCATTGAATTCGGCGTGTTGTCGCCTAAAATGATATTGAAAATGGCAACCGTACGCATTGCGCGCGCTGAACTTTACGATCCGGACGGTTATCCCATAGACGGAGGTGTGATGGATCCGCGCATGGGCGTTATCGATCCTGGTTTAAGATGCAGGACGTGCGGCGGTTCGGTAGGCGATTGCGGCGGGCATTTCGGTTATCTGGAACTGGCCCGTCCCATCGTTCACGTGTTATACTCCAAATTTGTTTACAGGCTATTAAAAGTTATTTGCAGGAAATGCGGTAAACTATTAACCGACAACCGTGAGAAAACCTCGTTGAAAGATTTGATAAAATCCGCAAATAAAAAGTGCATGGCATGTGGCGAAGAGCAGGGTGAAATAAAATTCGAAAAACCGTATTCGTTCTGGGAAGACAAGACCCCGTTAAACGCGATGACGATCAGGGAAAGGTTTGAAAAAACGCCTGATGAAGATCTTGAACTGATTCGCGTGAGGATAAGACCAGAATGGCTGATAATAACAATATTACCGGTGCCGCCTGTTACGGTAAGACCAAGCATAACTTTAGAGACCGGTGAACGATCAGAAGACGATTTAACACACAAACTTGTTGACATAGTGAGAATTAACCAGCGGCTCAAAGAAAACATTGACATCGGCGCACCAGATTTTATTATCGAGGACCTTTGGGAACTATTGCAATACCACGTTTCAACATTTTTTGACAACGAATTGACAGGCGTTCCGCACGCGCGACACAGATCGGGACGAGGCTTGAAAACGCTTGTGCAAAGATTAAAAACAAAAGAAGGAAGATTCAGAAGCAATCTTGCCGGTAAGCGGGTGAATTTCTGCGCAAGAACAGTCATTTCCCCGGACAACAACATAGACATCGACGAAGTAGGAGTTCCGGAAATAATAGCAAAAGAGCTTACATTACCGGTGCGCGTCACAGAGTTTAACATTGCAATGATCAAAGAGGTCGTCAAAAACGGGCCAAATGTCTGGCCGGGCGCAAACTATGCCACAAGAATAGACGGCAGGAAAAAGAAAATAACCGACGAAAGTAAAAATGAAATTTCGGAAGAAATTACAAACGGTTGGACAGTTGAAAGACATTTGCAAAACGGCGATATAGTTTTATTCAACCGACAACCTTCATTGCACAGAATGTCTATAATGGCGCATCGTGTGCGCGTCATGCCGTACAGGACTTTCCGTCTCAATTTGTGCGTTTCACCGCCTTACAACGCCGACTTTGACGGTGACGAAATGAATTTACACGTGCCGCAAACAGAAGAGGCGCAGACCGAAGCAATACTGCTCATGGAAGTAAAGAATCAAATCCGTTCGCCGCGCTTTGGCGGCCCGATAATAGGTCCGAAGAACGATCATATATCCGGATTGTTCGTTTTAACGAAAAAAGATTCCGTGTTCACAAAAGAGGAGGCTGCCCAAATAATGGCTTACGCAGGCATTGATATCGAACTGCCTGACAAGGAAAAAATCACAGGAAAGGAAATTTTCAGTTTATTACTTCCGGAAAATCTTAATATAGAGTTCCAGTCAACCTGGCACAAAGGAAACAAAAACGATGAAGATTCAAATGTTGTAATCAAAAATGGAAAACTAATTAGGGGCGTTATCGACAAAAGCGCCGTAGGTTCCGAGGAAGGGGCAATCATTGACAAAATAGAAAAAATGAGCACTCCCAATGAAGTTAGCGATTTCATAAACAAGGTTTCCCGATTAGGCAGTGCGATGCTGGACACGAGAGGCTTTACCGTGGGAATATCCGACAACGATCTTTTCGATGACGCAAAAAAACTTGTCGGCAGGGCGATTAAGAAAGCTGAAGAGGATGTGGCTGAATTAATAGAACAATTTAACAAAGGCAAACTTGAAGGTTTGCCTGACAGGTCGTTGAGCGCGTCCCTTGAAGTTTATATTATGCAAAGGCTCGCAAAAGCCGTGAATGAATGCGGTGATGTTGTGAGTTCCCACGTGCCTGAAAACGACACGATATTTATGGCGCGTACAGGGGCAAGAGGGTCTTTGGTCAATGTAACACAAACTGCAGCGTGCATCGGACAAGAAACTGTTTTGGGCCAGAGAATACATCGTGGTTATCTAAACAGGACACTGCCGCATTTCAAGAAAGGCGACCTGTCACCCATTTCGCACGGTTTCGTGGGCACGAGCTTTAAAGCCGGTCTGTCGCCATTTGAATTTTTCTGGGATTCGTTGAACGGGCGCGAAGGGCTCATGGACAAATCGCTCAGAACTAGGCACAGCGGTTATATGGAGCGCCGGTTGGTGAACGCGTTACAGGATCTCAAAGTAAAATATGATATGACTGTGAGGGATTTGACAAACTCTGTTGTACAGTTTTTGGCAGGCGAGGATGGCATAGACCCCGCGAAATCCAACTGGGGCAAATTCGACGTAGATACTTTCGTGAATTTGGAGGTGGCTAAAGGTGATTGAATTACCCAGATCGATAATGGAAAGGGCTGAAAAAATATTCGAGGATAAAAAAATACCGCAGCATAAACGAGAAGAGATTATAGAAAATTTAAAACAGGCTTACAAGCTTTATGTTTACGAACCCGGGGAAGCGATCGGTATAGTTTCGGCGCAGTCCATATCCGAACCAGCTACACAGATGACAATGAGATCGTATCACATCGCAGGCTCTGCGGGTATTCGTGTGACTTTAGGTTTGCCACGCCTGATGGAAATATTTGACGCGCGGCGCACACCGACAACGCCAATGATGGTAATTTATCTGGAAAAACAATACCAAACGAAAGAAAAGGCGCGTGAAGTTGCCGCGAAAATAAAAGAAGTCAGGGTAAGGGAAATGGTTACCGACGACGTTATAGACTTGTTGAATTCTCAACTGGAGTTGAAAATGGACCTTAAAAAGGCCGCACTGTTCGGGCTTGACAAAGAAAAAATAATCGACGGCCTTAAGAAAAACATGAAAGATGTTGCAATAAGATCCAACGACGATAAAATAATTGTTTCCCCGAAAAAAGAGGAAATGTCAATAAAGGAAATGCAGAAACTAAAATCAAAAATACTTGACACGCACTTGTACGGGATAAAAGGCATACAACAGGTTGTCGTAAAAAAGGAGGACGAGGAATGGGTTTTAAACACGCTGGGCTCAAACGTGAAAAAGGTTATGGCCGTTGAGGGCGTCGATTCTATCAGGACTGAAACGAATGACATACACGAAATCGCGAAGACGCTGGGAATTGAAGCCGCGCGTTACGTAATAATCAAAGAAGCTTCGAAAACCCTGGAAGAGCAGGGATTGGAAGTAGATATCCGTCACATAATGCTTGTTGCGGATGCGATGACAGCCACGGGAAAAATACAGGCCATAGGCCGTTACGGGGTTGCGGGTTCGAAGGGTTCTGTTTTGGCCCGCGCGGCTTTCGAGGAAACCATAAAACATTTGACTGCAGCATCTATCCGAGGAAGAAAAGACAGGTTTAACGGCGCGATTGAAAATGTTATGGTTGGTAAGCTGGTTCCTATAGGAACCGGTATGTTTGACCTGGCGATGAAAACTGGCGATGAAAACGAACCGAAGAAAGAAAAAAACAAAAAATAAGTGATTTTTGATGAGAGAAATAAGAAAAGAACTCAAAACCGCGCTGGAAAAAGGCAAAGTAATCATAGGCACGAAGGAATCTTTAAAGGC
>JACQNY010000077.1 GCA_016202795.1 Candidatus Aenigmatarchaeota archaeon | reverse complement strand
TCGTACGCGTTGATATTGTGGTTGATGTTGAAAATTTGTTTTGTTGGCCCTTTTGCTTAAATCAAAATATCGGCGTAGAGTATCCTTTAATTCCGAATTTGTACCGCTGATGCTGTGCACCCGCACCTCGGCTCGGGAATCGGCAGATGGACGTTTTGAATAAATCTGATCGATGATCCTTAGTGTTCGCGCAATCATTCCCTTTTCCCATGGCGATAGGGGTCCATAAGGCTTTTCAAAAAGAGGGCGCATAAGCACGCGATCCTTCTCTTCTTGAAAGCTCAGCAAGCCAGATTCAATTAAAGAAACGAGCATTGCTCCAACAGATTCCGGACTAAGGCCTACATTAAAACCGCTTGAAGGCCTTGGCTTCGCCGCGGGTTGTTGCGATGGCCTTACTCGGCTTGAGCGCACCTCGGCGCGGGCGGGGACTTTGGCCATGGCCTTGTCACTTTTTTCTGCGTCTCTTTCGCGTTCTTTGGAGCGGACGACAATCAGGACGGGGATTCCGTAAACTCCGAGCAGGAAAAGCATTGCCCCGGAGTTGTACAAATCCACTTTCGCTAATCCGCTAAGGATAGAAGGCCTGTATAGCTTGAGCGCCTCAAGAGCTTCCTTAAATTCGCTTGCAGACAAACCGATGCTATTTAAATGCCAATTGGAATACATGGCGGCAAGATCTTGACCCATCTTCAACTGCCTAAATTGACTTATCATTGTGCGCGTCAGTTGACTCCAAAATTCAGCATCTTGCTTTAAATCTTCATGCTGTAGGGACGCCACAGCGGCTCTATGAATCTGATCATCCGCCGCCGAAACAGGCGGCGTTTCCTTTTCCTCTATTTTTTTGATTGCTTCTTGAGCGGCCTCGCGAACTTGTGGGACAGGATCTTTTGAGGCTTCTATCAAAGTAGGAAGAGCCCTTTTGTCACCAATCATGCCAAGCAACGATATAATTCCCAACCGAGTAAACGAAGGCGTGTTTCCTTTATCTTTCTTAGATACTTCCTTCAACACTTTGATTAACGGTTCGACGGCATGTTCGACATGTTCGCCATCGATAAAAACCCTCGTAGTGGCGATGCCAAGCAATCCACCAGCTCTTTCGCGTATTTCTTCATCAGGATCGTCTAATGCTTTAATAAATGTGTTCATTCCCTCTGGGTTAAGTCCTGACGTGGCAATGGCTGACAGAGCTTCCTTTCTTACAACGGGATCTGGATGCCGTAATGCGTCATCAATGAGCCGGTCAAGTGTATAATTCAAAAGCCGGTTCCCGGGATTTCCTACAGAGTAATCTAAAGCATGTCCCTCAAGGATCGCCCCCAATTCAACAAACGTCCACCGATGGTTGTATAGAGACGGAATTGGTTGACCTTCTTTCGATGCCTCCTCTACCGAATCCATATACTTCAAAGCGGCTATTGACACCTGAACGGACGGGATGCCGTAATAAAAATTGATGAGAGAGATAGGAAGCACTAAGGCCGGAATGATAAATAATGACAGAAGGGTGAATTTTTCTCTAACCGATTGCCCCGATGTTGAGCGAATGTTAATCTCGGCTTCTTCTAGTCCAGGCATTTCATGATATGACCTCTGATATCCCCTAACCGACATGGGAAGACCATGAGGAATGGAGACGGTAGGCTTTGATTTGCCTTGAGTTCGAGTTAATTGATGAACTTGATAAATTTGGAGGAGGGCTTCATTGACAGGTCCTTGGAAAATTTCACCATTTGAATCCAACAGATATTGGTTCGTTGGGCCCCGAATCTTGACATGCTCTCCGCCCGGCGCTTTCACAAGCAAGTATTTATTGTCTTTAAGTCTGTCAGCTTTTTTTGTGAGCCAGCTCTGAAAATAAAATAACGAAATAATCGCTGCTGAAGAAATAACTGAGAGAGTGAAGAATCCAAACAAGAAGCCGGCGGCCATAAAAACTGTTGCGTAAAGGCCAAACCCCGTATACCGATTGAAAATCCTATTCCTGAATTTTTCAATTCGTTCCATCCACCCATCCGGCTCTTTGGTTTCTATTCCCGTCTCCCGCACCTCCGCGCGGCGGACAAATTCATGAATAAATTTAGATTGATATCCTCTAGCGCGCGGCAGGATCCGTTGCTCAAACCCGGAAACTTCCTTCCCCATTTCTTCCGCATGCTCTAATACTCCAATGACATCGTCCAATACATCGATTGCATCCTGGATTTGATCATTGCTTACTTCCGGCTTAATAGGTAAAAGGCCATTTTCATCGACAGTTCCTGGCTGAAGCACAACCGAATCAATAACACCTTGAAATTGAATAATTTGAGCCACGAGCGGATTAACATCGCTCGGATCAAGCCTGCCTTCAAAAATTTCCTTTTCGACGAATTCGACAACATCTTTTACTAGAATATCTTTCCGTTGTTTCTTTTTCTTCAGAGCTATTTCACCAACTACTTTATCTAAATCGGCGTTCCAACGCTTCATATCACTTAAAGAAACAAGAGACGTATTTATTATTTTAGGGAATAACTTGTCCCTTATCGTTTTAAAATTAAATTCCGGAGGAGATATT
>JACQNY010000078.1 GCA_016202795.1 Candidatus Aenigmatarchaeota archaeon | reverse complement strand
GCACGGACGGAGCGACGTTATACATTACCGCAGGCGTTTGCGTTGCGTGCGCGAAGAACCTGATCAACGCTGGCGTTAAGAGGATAGTTTATGCGGGCGATTATCCGGGCGAACATGCACGAAGATTCTTGAGCGATGCCAAGGTCGAACTGATCCATTTCGACCCGAAGGTGTTGAAAGAGAAATCAGCGGATCCGCTGTGCTTTTAATTTGATTTATTTTACAAAGGCGAATAAACTCTCATGAAAGGGCAATTCTTTCCATACGGGGACTCTATAAAAACCGGAAAATTTCCCATAGCCACAGCTTCGCTGATCGCGGCTAATTTAATAATATTTATCATGAGCCTTTCTGATTTCGAGCGTATAATACAAACGTTCGGTTTTGTGCCGGATTTGTTTCCGTCATATTTTTCGGTCATGACAATTTTCACTTCAATGTTCCTGCACGCAGGTTTCGACCATATATTCGGTAACATGTGGTACCTGTGGATATTCGGCGATAATGTCGAAGATAAGCTCGGAACGTTAAAGTTCATTTTTCTTTACATTATGTCAGGCATTGTTGCGTCACTAACACAATACATAACCGATCCTTTGTCTGCGATTCCGTCAATAGGCGCATCGGGCGCGGTTTCGGGCATATTAGGGTTTTACCTTGTCGCTTTTCCGAAGTCCAGAATAACGACATCCTCGGGTTATTGGGTAAATGAAATGCCGGCGTGGGTTGTTGTAGGATTTTGGTTTGCCATACAATTGTTTTTCGGATTTGCTACGCTCGCAGGTTACGGCGGCAGCAATGTGGCTTTTTTCGCGCACATCGGCGGTTTTGTTTTCGGTTATCTGGCCGCGAAGGTGGCGGTAAAATTACAATGAGATGAGGCAGAAAGTCCACGATGTTAAATCGTGAGATGGAGCAGACTTCTTCTATCGGAATATCATTCTTCATGTAGGAATTCCGTATGACCGAAAATCAGGTATACAAGCCAGGTGAATATCAATATGTCTGCCCCGGCGGGCAAAAACCAGTGGGATAAAGCATGATTCTGACTTTCAAAGTAAAACATAACAGGGATTTTTCCTCCGAACTACGCAAAGCAAAACAAATAGCCGAAGTCGCTGTGAGAACAAGAACACAAACTACTAAAGACGTGAAACAGTATGGTCTGAAGTCCATTATTGCGAATCAAATACTCCGAAAGTATGCAAGGAACAGAAGAATAAAGGAGGTAAAGAACGTAAACCTTGTCGTGCCGAATACGGGAATATCGCTTACCCAGAACACAATAAAAGTGCCATCAATCAAACTTGTCCTCAAATATCATTTCCCTTCAACATTTGAGAAAATAAACCAGATAGAATTTGATGAGGAATTCGCATACGTTTCAGTTTTTCTCAAAGAACCCAAACTGATTGAAACCCAAAAGTTCATAGGCGTAGATTTGAATACAACTGGGCACATCGCAGTGGTGGGAAACCCAGAAACAGGGAAGGTTGTGAAGCTTGGCAAGGAGGCACTTCATATTCACAAAAAATACAAGGCAGTCAGAATGACATCCCAGAGAAATGGGAGGTTCGGGATTCTCAAAAGAATCAGGAACAGGGAAAACAGGAAGATAAAAGACCTGAACCACAAAATCTCAAGGAAAATCGTTGATGTCGCAAAGGAGAAAGGATGTGGAATCAAACTCGAGAAACTTAAGGGTATAAGGAACAACAGAAAGCACAGAAGGAGTTTCAACTTTGCTCTTCATAGTTGGTCATTCCGCCAACTCCAATCGTTCATAGAATACAAGGCAAAATTATGCGGAATACCGATTGTCTATGTCGAACCTCGGCACACGTCTCAGGACTGTTCGAGGTGTGGAAACATAGGAACAAGGAACGGAAAAGAATTTGTGTGCCAATCATGTGGGCACTTTGACAATGCCGATTCCAACGCCTCGTTCAATATAGCGAAAAGAGAGGGCATATGTCAATTGAATAAAGACAGGGATTTATTCAAGGGCAGCACTGATACGCCCAGAGGTGCGACTCTATTAACGAGAGAGACACCAAACCTTCAAACCAAGTAGGTTCCGAACCAAAAGGAACCCCACGAATGAATTCGTGGGAGGATGTCAGGTTAAATACGGGTTTGATTAAAAACTAGTTATGAAAAGCGTCCTTGCGAAGGCGTTGAAAAGAATAATGCCCAGCAAAAGCGAGACCGAAGAGATCAAGAAAATTTCCCGCAGACTGCTGATAGCAGTCGGGAAATTTTCGGACAAATACGGGGCGGAAACAATACTCGCAGGCTCCATAACAAGGAACACATGGCTGAGAGAGAAGAAAGAAATCGATATTTTCGTGGCCTTGCCTGAAACTGTGGACGAGATGGAACTTAGGAAAATCGGATTATCGATAGGCAAAGCAGCGATAAAATCTGTCGGCGGGCGACATGTTATTTCTTATGCGCAGCATCCTTATGTGCGCGGTTTTGTCGGGAAATTTCAGATAGACATTGTTCCGTGCTATAAATTAGCTTCGGCGGACAAAATCAAATCTGCGGTCGACCGCACGCCGTTCCACGTAAAGTTTATAGAAAAAAACATGAAATCCGAGCAGTCAAATGATGTCCGGCTGTTAAAACAATTTTGCAAATCCGCAGGCGTTTACGGCGCCGACTTAAAAACCGAGGGATTTTCAGGCTACATGTGCGATCTGCTTATAATAAAATACGGATCTTTTGAAAATGCGATAAAATCTATTTCTAATTGGAAGGCCGGAAACGTCATAACGATCCAGAACGAACCGAAACAAAAATTTGAGAATGCTGCGCTTGTCTTAATCGATCCTGTAGACGCCAAAAGGAACGTGGCTGCGGCGGTCTCTGCGAAAAATTTCGAGCTTCTTGTTTCAAGAGCGAAAGAGTTTTGCAAAAAACCTTCTGACAAATTCTTTACGATACAAAAAGGAAAGCCGATGGAGAAGGCTGAATTTGCAAGGTTGCAGAAACAACGCGCAACCAATGTTATCGCTTTGGTTTTTAAACCGCCCAAGGTTGTCGCGGACATATTGTGGCCGCAGATGCGAAGGTCTGCGGAAAGAATAACGCAAATGCTGAAAGAAAACGATTTCCGTGTTATGAACTATGGATCTTGGTCGGACGAAAAGAATATTGCGATTGTTATATTTGAAATGGAAGTCCACGAACTATCAAACATCAAAAAGAGGATAGGCCCTTCAATATTTGCACACTCAAATGCGCGCAATTTCGTAGAGCATTACATTAACAACGATGTTCGTAAACCTTATGTCGAAGGAACAAATTGGGTTGTTGAGACAGAGCGAAAGCATACAAGCGCGCCTTACTTTCTGTTAAGCGTGTTAAAGCAGAACAAAAAGAAACTGGAGTCTGTAGGAATTCCGAGTTACATCGCCGCTTCGATTTGCAAAGGGTCAAAGATAGCGGTTGATGAAAAAATTTACGGGCTGATAAAATCCAGCAAAGATGCGAAAGCATTCATACGGAAATTTTTCGGGGCGTAAAAATGGAAATAGTTTTTCTTGGAACAGGGTCCGGCATACCATCGCGCGAGCGAAACCATCCGGCCATATTGTTAAAATATGAGGGCAGGCAGCTTTTATGGGATTGCGGCGAAGGAACTCAAAGGCAGATGGCAATCGCAGGCGAAAGCCCGATGAAAATCGACGATATATTTATTACGCACTGGCACGCCGACCATTTTGCCGGCCTTATCGGAATGATACAATCCATGAACCTTGAAGACCGCAACAAACCGCTGACAATCTACGGACCTGAAGCTGAATTATTTGTTTCAGATATACTGGAACTTGGGCATTGGGGCGTCGGATTCCCGGTAAAAGGAAAAGAATTAAATTTTGACGGAAATGAAATCGAGAGTGTTGCGAAGTACGAGGATTTTTCGGTTTTTTCAATACCTGTTAACCATACAGTCCCTGCGGTCGCGTATTGCTTCAAAGAAACGGATAGGATAAACGTTGATTTGAAAAAAGCCGTTGTGTACGGGTTAAAACAGGGTCCGATCATCGGAAAGTTAAAAGCCGACGGAAGCGTGATGCACAAAGGTAAGAAAATAAAACTTGAAGACGTATCCACAACACGCATAGGGCGAAAAATAACATACTCCGGCGATACGACGCCGTGCGAAAATATGGTCAAGCTGTCGAAAAATGCGGATATAATGATACACGATTCGACTTTTTTAGAAGATGTGATGAACGAAGAAAAAAGAAGGAAATCCCATTCCAGCGTCGACGAGGTCGCGGAAATAGCAAAAAAAGCAAACGTTAAAAAACTAATTCTTACGCATTTTTCAAGGCGTTACCATTCGCTTAAAGACTTTGAGACGTCCGCGAAAAAGATATTTCCGGATACCATAACGGCAAAAGATTTCATGCGCATGAAATTGTAGAAAAACTAAGCAAACCTTTTTCCTTTGGCAGAAGGGATTATTTTCCTTTTGGCGTTTTTGAATTCCTTTTTCAATTCTTCCGATTGCATCAGATGATCCAGAAAAACCGCGATGCTGCTGACTTCGGAATGTGGCTGCGTTGTTACGGATATGTTGTAATCGGCTAAATGGTACATTTCCGGCGGAACCTTTTCTCCGCCCGCGACCAATAGGATTTTTTCCTCTTTGCGGATTTCTTTTTCCACGTCTTGCAGCGGTAAACCGTACATCGATAAGTGCGTGATTTTGTAGCCTTCATTTGAATATTTTTTTATTATGTCTTTCCATGTGGATGAAAAATAGATTTTAAAATCGCCTCCCCATTCGGACGAGATTTTTTCGATGTTCTTTTTTAATTTCTCGTCTTTGTCGCCAACTATGACTATTTCGTCTGCTCCGAACGCCCGCGAAGCAAGGGCGCAGTGCGTCGTTATTCTTTGATCGCGGAATATGCGATGGCCAATGCGGAGTACGGAGATTTTCAACAATGACACCTTTCGATGATTAATAGACACGCGTTCGTTCTGTCGAACGCGTGTTAATTTTAATAGCCCCGGGCGGATTCGAACCGCCGTTTATGGGTATCGTCTGACTGAAGCATGCGCTATTCAGTATGCGCATGGTTCGAGTTACCACCCAAAGCCCATCGTGCTTGGCCGCTGCACTACGGGGCTGTTCTTAGTTGACGCATACCAAAGGTATGCGTCTAGCTCCTGACTGAAACGTATCCTATATCAATCGGATATGTTTCTGGTTGTTCGACTGAAATATTAATCGAGGCCAGCGGTTAAAAAGGACGCCAAGAATAGCATAAATATCTAACAGTCTTATTAAGTGAAGATCCAAATGGAGCCGTACAAAGCCCAGTTCATCCAGTTCCTTCTTGATACCGAAGCTTTGAAAATCGGCGGGCCGTTCAAACTGAGGAGCGGGAGGCTGTCGCCTTATTTCTTGAACGTCGGGGATGTAAGTGGCGGTCCTGCCCTAGTAAGATTGGGTGCTGCTTACAGAGAAGCTTCAAAATCCATGATAGGCGCGGACAGGTTTGAAACGATTTACGGCCCGGCTTCCAAAGGCATACAAATAGCGATAGCAACTGCGATGAGCTTTGCCGAGGAAGGCGTAGATATGGGGTTCGTCTACAACAGGAAAGAGGAAAAACTGCATGGCGAAGCCACGGGTTCCGGAACCACAAAGGAACAGCTGCAGAAACGAATCATGGTAGGCCGTCAAATAAGGGACGGCTCAAATGTTTTGATGGTTGATGATGTTTTCACAACAGGCGAAACAAAGCAGGAGGCGTTGGATTTATTGCGCGCCGTCTCCAACGATCCCAATGTTGTTGCAGGCTTGATAGCGGCAGACCGTCAGGAGATTAACGACGACGGGGATGCGGCAATAGCGCAATTCACCAAAGCAACAGGAATTCCATTTTATTCTGTCGTTAGCGCGGGCGATATTTTAGATTACATGAAAGAAACAGGCAAGATTTCGCCCGCGGACGAAGCCGCGTTCAAAAGATATTTGCGCGCATGGGGAACAGCCGAAGTCAGGAAAAAATACGGGCTTGGCGGCGATAAACT
>JACQNY010000070.1 GCA_016202795.1 Candidatus Aenigmatarchaeota archaeon | reverse complement strand
AGCTTTGGGGCTTGCTTCACCCCAAGTCATCGTCCATTCGTTTAAATACCCACAAATGCCTCGGAAGGAATTGGTCAGCGCTCTTGACCTTGAAGCGGAGCGGGCCATTTTAAATGGCCACTTGCCTGATGAAATGGCGAAGGATTGGTATAAGCTTGGCTCTGTTACCACTGATACCGTTCGGGGATTGTTAGCCGTAGTACCTAAAAAAATAGTTTCGAATAAAGTTCAGTCTGCAAAAGCTGCGGGTCTTGTTCCAATCGTTGTGGACGTAGAAGCGCTTGCACTCTGGAATGCCTATTGGCTGCTTGTCGGAAGCGAAGGGTCTAAATCAGAAACAGTCCTCCTTGCTAACATCGGCGCTCAAACCACTAATCTCATCATTGCGAAAGAGCCTGATGAACTGATTCTCGTCCGCGATATCGAACGCGGCAAGGAATCCTCTGAGTCTAGCGAACGAAGCGACTTGGTTTCTGAAATTCATGATTCCTTAATCTATGCGCGTTCTAAATTCGGTTTGCGCACCCTTGATCGTGTCTATGTGACCGGAGGTGAAAGTTCTCCCGAAATGGTTTCTTCACTCAAATCATTGGTTCGAGTTCCTATTGCGTTATGGAATCCGTTTGACTATATTAAACGCGATCCATTCTGCGCTGCTCTTGATCATTTCCAAGGGCCTCTCTTTGCCGTCGCGATCGGCTTGGCGTTGAGGCGCCCCAGCTAACGTGACGATGGCACCCCATTTGCAAAACGAAGAAGAACTCACTCGAGAAGCAAATTCCCACCGAATGAAAAGTGAAGTTTTCGCGATTAATTTTATTCGCCACGAATTTCTGTCCTCTTCGATTAGGCGCTTTCTGGTATATTTTGTCTTCGGTTACCTAGGGATTAGCATTATCACAGCAGTCATTTTAGTCATGATGGCCTTTGGTGCTCACGTTAGGTACCACCATATCCAAGGCCTTCTCAAAAGAAATGCTTTGTCTGGTGCTCAAGTCAAAGACCTTGAAACTGAAATGAAGATGCTCGGGACACAAATCGCAAGTTCCCTTGAGCAATTAAATTCGCTGAATACATTTCAGAAAGGACGCTTTCCTATTGCAGACAAACTTGCAGGCCTTACACGCACCGTGCCTACCAGAACCTGGATTACTGCCCTGCGTGGCGACGCAAACCAAGCTCAAATGACCATTGAAGCCACTTTTTTGGTGGATCCTGCCGATCCTTACCAACTTCCAACCAAACCATGGATTCAGTTGCTCAAGAAAGACCCTGATTTCGGCCGGAACTTAAAACGCCTTGAACTTAAAAAATCTTCTCAAAACACACAAGGAAAAACAGAACTTTATACGTTTGAATTTTTAGCGGAGTGGCAACCGGTGGTGCTGGATGGGAATAAAAAATGATGGACCCAAAACAAGCTGCAAAAGTCATCATGGATCTTCAGCCATTCATTAAAAAATACGGAATGTGGGTCGTTCTCGCTTTGTCACCGATTCTGTTAAATATTTTCTTTTGGCGGGCATTTGTGGTGCCGATTCACCAAAAGCTTAACCTATCAAGAAACGCGGAAATCCTGATACGAACGAAGCCTGAATTTGAATCTCTGATCGGCGAAAGCAGCCGGTTGCTTTCGGATTGGGAACGCAAGGGTTTTGGCGAGCAAACCGCCATAGGAGTCGTCAAGGAACTTCAGAAACTTGCGGGCGACGAGCGGGTTCAGATCAAAGAAGTGCGTATGAATGATAATTCTCAGGGTGCTGAGAATGTCGCTTCTGGGTTTACGAAAACCTCTGTTGACCTTGAAGTCATTGGAAGTTACAACAAATTGGCTCGTTGGTTAAGCGCCGTTGAAAATAAACCGGGGGTCAAAATTGAGAGCTGGTCAATGGGCCGGTCTAACGAACCTAATCAACCGTGCCGGCTCAACCTGGGCATCGATGTGCTTTTGAAAAACGGATGAAGACTTTTTTCCTAGCCCTAACGATTGTGTGTTTTGTGTTTTCCCAGGCTTTTGCCGGAGAACCAACCGAGCAAGAAGCCATGGCGAAGGCTCTGTCGCACTCGATCGAAACCTTCCGCAAATTATCTGAACCGGGTTCAGGTTATAATGTTGTGTTGCACCGTGACCCGATGGAGCCGTTAATTGATGGGCAAGGCAACGTCGTCAGCTCTATCGGCCTTCATGAGGGGCTCGTCGTTCAAGGCATTATTTATTCCGAAGGGTTTAAGTCGGTATTGGTAGACGATCAATTTTATTTTCAAGGTGACACGGTAGGATCTTACCATATTGTAGAAGTTAAGCCGGACGGATTTGTAGCTCGGCAGGATGATGGTAAAACCATCTTTGTTCCCCTTTATTCCAACACTCAAGCGCAAGAAAAACCCATCGCCAAATCTGCCGGCTAACCTATACTGAAAACGTACTACAATTGTAGGTCTCGATGTTTTTTATCGCACTTTTGATATGGAGTTACGAATTTCCGGAAGGGGATTGCTGCGTTGACAATTCCCGCCGCTCATAGATCCGTATCGATTCGTGCCCATGAATAAGCCAAAAAAACCTCAGAAATGTGACGGAAGTCACTCTATAAAAAGCCGTTTCCTCCTATAATCTTCTCATCATATGGTTAAACTGGAGTTTGTACATTTTTGAAGCCTTCACAGGGACAGGTCCAAAACTGAAAAATGGACCTGTCCCTGCTAACCGGCCTAAAATGTACAAACGCTAGCGAACGTTCAATTGACATACGCATATCCTCTTAGTATTGTAACAAAGAGCATCCATGAAAAGTCAATCTTTCTCTAAACGGGACCTTGTATCTTTTTTCATTCTTTTTGCCATATGGGTGGCGGCAATTTTCATTGTTAACCCGCGGGGAGAATTTCCGCTTAACGATGATTGGGCTTACAGCCGGGTAACACAACGGTTTCTCGAGAAAGGCCAGTTACAGTTTCCCGGTGAAGTCGCGATACCGATGGCCACACATTTGCTATGGGGTAGTTTGTTTGGAAAGTTGTTCGGCTTTTCTCTCACAGTACTTCGTTTTTCAACCTTGGTTTTAGGT
>JACQNY010000068.1 GCA_016202795.1 Candidatus Aenigmatarchaeota archaeon | reverse complement strand
TTTATATACTACTTAAGAGTAATTAACTCTATGTTCGAGCCTTTCAACCCAGACAGTCACGGGGAGCGTAAAGTAGAAAGAGTATTGGGAAGAATAAGAGGAGAATTACAGCCTGCTTATAAAGGAAGATTATTAACAGGTTATTTGCCATGGGAAGCAACAGGATGCTTTGGTAACGTATATACAGCCGGAACTTGTTATGCTATTATTGAAGAACAGGAACCTGTTGAAAAAAGATATTTATTTGGTTTAGTGAAAAAAGAAGGAAGACCATTAAGAACTGTTGTGGCTGTTCGGCATGATCATGGTTTTGATCCTTTAGTTGTTGACGTAATGGATGAAAGTGCTAGAAATGTCGCGCGCAAACATCTGGAGCCTTATGCACAAGAACACAGTGTTACAATCGCATTCACGTTTGAACCCGACTGGGTAGAAAAATTAGTTAGAGCCATAGATGAAAAACTTAGCCGTAGATAATTATCTATTTGAAAATCTCCCCGGCCTCCTCGGACCACCAGAGCAGGTCGAGATGGGAAAATGGAATGCCCGCGCTTTGCGCGAAAGCGCGCATTTTTTCTTCAATTTCAAAATATTTCTTGTCGGTCAGCGACTTGGGCACCTCGTCTATCACGCCGTACCTGACAAGGTTTTTCAGTATGTGCCTGTCGAGTATGGCGATATCGTCGCCGAACCCGACGTTGCGCAGGAAATGCGACGCTTCCTTGAGACCGTAGCCTTTGACGTTTTTTACCAGCCAAAGACGCATTGCTACGGGGCTGCCTAAGGCGTTTAATTTATTTTTTATCTGCAGCTTTCCATAGTCATCGACGAACAGCTTTCTCACCTCAATGATATACTTAGATTTATTCTCGTTGAACCTGACAGCAGCGAGCCACTTTTTTATTTCGTCTGAACTGCCCGAATACAGCAGGCCGGTTTCCTTCAGCTTTTCCACAGCACGCCAGCAGCTCTTTGCCTTGCTCTGCGGAGTAAGCAAACAGAAGCAGAGCTCGGCGAATATGTCCTCGTCGGGCAAAGAGAATGCATCACAGAAATCCTGCATGCGCTTTTCAATGTCTTTTTTCTTTGTGTCATATTTTTGCCTAAGCTCCTCGATCATGGTAGTGAATTGCACGGAAAATTTAAGAATCAGTAAGCTTTATTAACTTTTGATAAGAAAATAGAATATGAGGGCAACTGAACCAATAATAGAATTAGGCTGCGTACGGTGCCCATATAGTGGACCCTGTCCTTCAGAGGTAAAGTTCCATTACAGTCTTACTCTTCGGCGACGCGGCGATCATGTCCATTGTTTGGCTTATCAAGAAGTAAATGGTTCAGAGTGCGCCGGAGATGTTCTTACGGATATAGCGAAAAATCTTCCTGTAATCAACATGACGTTAGGCCCTTCTGATTAGGGTCTGCTTATTATAAATTTCCCAGCTATTATTTATCATGATCTCCCATTCGTTGATTAAAAAAATCTACATGCCCCGCCATGCTTGGAGCAGGAAGGGCGACTTCGGCAGGCTGCTTGTTGTGGGAGGCTCTTCGCTTTATTCAGGAAGCCCTATTTTTAATGCTCTGGCCGCTTACCGCGCCGGCTGCGATTTGGTAAAAATAGCGGCACCGGAGCCTGCGGCTGCTGCTGTGAAAGCATATTTGCCTGATTTGATTGCGTACCCGCTGGAAGGGAATTATTTATCAAAATTCCATGTGAAAACAGTTCTCGAGATGCAGAAAGATGCTGACGCCATGGTCATCGGCGGCGGGCTGACAAGGAATAAAGTTGTGCTGGATGCGGTTAGCGCAATAATAAGTAAAACAAAAATTCCGGCCGTAATCGACGCTGACGCTATTCATGCGATAGCTAAAAGTAAAATAAAACTTAGTAAAAATTCCGTAGTCACGCCGCACAGCCACGAGTTTTTCGTCCTGAGCGGCAAAAAAGTTACGATTGAAGTGAAAGAAAGAGCTGCTGCTGCGCGAGAACTGGCGTCCCGCATTAATTCTGTCGTTTTGCTCAAAGGCCATATCGATATAATCAGCGACGGCAAAAGAGTTGCATTAAATAAGACAGGCAGTCCATACATGACCAAGGGCGGCTTTGGCGATACGCTGGCCGGCATAACGGCTGCGCTGCTCGCGCGTGGCGTTTCAGCATTCGACGCTGCATGCGCAGCAGCTTACATAAACGGCCGCGCAGGCGAGCTTGCCGCGAAAAAGTTCGGCGAAAGTATGCTGGCGAGCGATATGATAAACGAGATACCTCATGCGATAATGTAATCTACCAGTGCTCTGTTATTTCTTCCCATTCAGGATGCTTTTTCAGAAAAGTATCACGAATATATTCGCAAGTAGGAACTATCCGCAGCCCGTTTTTCTTAGCGTATTCGAATGCAGCCTGCGCAAGCTTTTCTGCTAATCCTTGTCCTCGCAGCTCTTCGTCGGTAAATGTGTGAAACAAGTCCATTTTCTTGCCGCTTATCGTGTAGTCCAGCAGCGCCTTTTTGCCTTTCACTTCGATAAAGAACTCGCCATCTTTATGTTTTACTTGCATGTTAATCTATCCTATCCGATATTTTTAATGTAAGCGGAAGAGAACATTATGCGAAATCTGGCGTTTTCCCATTAGTAAAATAGTTTTAATAATTGAAGGGCCGAATTCTATTATGCCAACAAGAAATCATTATATTATAATAGCGGCGGTCTTGGTTTTCGGCGCGACATTTGTTATTATAACCAATCTGCCCAGGCCAACATGCGGATTCCAGAACTGCCACGGCCTTGACCTGAGCTGCGGTTCTCCTATTCAATGCGAGCTGGTCTACCAGTACGGAGACAACTGCCGCCGCTTCGCCCGCTGCACGTATGACGGGGGAATCGCAGGAATAGGGGGCAGCTGCCGACTTACGAAGGAGACGAGATTCGAGGAGTGCTCTGCATGTATCCAGAAATGCCTGCAGGACTTCGGAATAGACGACATCCGCTCCTTCGATTGCGAATACAGATGCACGCTTTAAAAATTAGCTGAGAAGCATTATGGAACTTCTTGAT
>JACQNY010000067.1 GCA_016202795.1 Candidatus Aenigmatarchaeota archaeon | reverse complement strand
GCGTGGAAGCGCAGATAAACTGAAGCATATCGATACAGTATACGATATGCTTCTAGTGGTTGAAAAGGTTAAATATTTCAAAGTGCTCAATAAAATATGGACACGATAGTTGTCATTGATTTCGGCGGGCAATATTCGCACCTTATATCGCGCAGGGTACGCGACAACGGCGTGTTTTCTTCGGTTGTTCAGCCTGACATAAGCGCTGAAAGCCTGAAAAAGACACCGGGATTGAAAGGTGTGATACTTTCAGGCGGCGCAGCTTCTGTTTACGACAACGATTCACCGAAATGCGACGAAAATATCCTGAAAATAGGCGTGCCTGTGCTCGGCATATGCTACGGCCACCAATTAATTGCTTACCTGAAGGGCGGCAAGGTCAAAGCCGGTGATTTCGGCGAATACGGAACGACGCAAATTTCCGTGACCGGAAACGGCGAGCTTCTTAGAGGGCTGGAACATCAAGAGCCGGTGTGGATGAACCATCGCGACATTGTTGCCAACATGCCTGAAGGCTATATAGTGACTGCCAAGTCAGCCAACGCGCCGGTGGCTGCGTTGGAAAACAGGAACGATAAGATCTACGGTGTCCAGTTCCATCCGGAAGTATCGCATACTGAAAAAGGCAACACAATACTCAGCAATTTCATATTCGAAGTGTGCGGGGCGAAAAAAGACTGGCGGGTGGAAGATGTTGTGCAAAACCTTATCGCAGAAACAAAGATGCGCATAGGCGATGGTAAGGCTATAATGGCGCTGTCCGGCGGCGTTGACTCATCTGTCGCTGCGGCAATAGCGTCCAAAGCGATAGGCCGTAATCTGACTGCTGTGTATGTCGACACGGGTTTAATGAGGCACAAAGAAACAGAATTCGTCCAGGACGTTTTCTCGAAACATGACATGAATCTCCGGATCGTCGATGCCCACGAAAGGTTTTTCAGCTCGTTGAAAGATGTAACCGAGCCGGAAGAAAAACGAAAGGTCATAGGCGGCCTATTTGCAGAAATATTCATTGACATGGCGAAAGAGGAAAATGCGGAATTTTTGATACAGGGCACGATATATTCGGACCGCATAGAAAGCGGCGTGACAAAACATTCGTCCAGCATCAAATCGCACCACAATGTAGGCGGATTACCTGAAGACTTGAAATTAAAATTGTGCGAACCGCTTAAAGAATTGTACAAGGACGAGGTAAGGAAGATCGCTAAAAGCGTGGGATTGCCGGATGAAATAACCAGCAGGCATGTGTTTCCCGGACCCGGCTTAGCGATAAGAATACTGGGCGAGGTTACGCCGGAAAAAGCCAGGATAGCGCGCACAGCCAACCTGATAGTTGAGGAGGAGATGAAAAACGCAGGCCTGTACGGCAATGTGTGGATGGCCTTTGCCGTATTATTACCAATAAAGACTGTCGGAATACAGGGGGATTCAAGATCCTACAAACACGCGATCGCTTTACGAATAATCGAGTCCGAGGATGCGATGACCGCAAACTTTTCCAAGGTCCCATACGATGTCCTGGAAAAAATATCCACACGAATAACAAACGAAATACCCGAGGTAAACAGGGTCGTGTACGACATATCAAACAAGCCGCCCGCAACCATGGAGTGGGAATAGAACAGATAGTTTGAAATACCTATCTACCCAATCCGTGGTTTATGTCAAACTTTGACCTGCAAAAATTGGAAGGAGATTTCGAGCATTACGAAGAAGGACCGTGGCCGGAAGAAGAAAAGCTTGTAAAAATTTTTTTCCAGATGCCTCTGGTAAGGTTGACATCCGTAATATTCGGAGACTCAGATCGCCTGCCTTACTGGGATTTCACAGCCGATGCGAAAAGGCACGCGCTGAAAGGCGCAAGAGAAGGCGTTACGGAGAGCGACGTTATCGTTGATGATTACAAAACCAGGATATGGGAACCCACAAAGTCAACGATACTCGGCGAAGGCGAATATGCCCTTCTGATTGAAGAAGCGATCAGAAGCCTTCCGAAAAAATTTGACCAGAGAGTCCAATATGAACAAATAATGCGAAAGAGGTTTGGTTTTGACGGAAAACCACAGGGGATACCGTCTATAGCAAAAGAATTTGACCTCGCAAAAGAAAGGGTTAGAAGGTTGGAAGGCAGAGCGTTCAGCATACTCCGCCACCCGTCAAGATCCGATGCAATCAAGAGTTATCTGGAACAGAAGCGCTGGGAGTTTATCGGGTATCTTCACAGGGAAGTTTACACTTCTTAGTGTGTTATTTTAACATCCGACAGGATATTTAAGGAAAGGATGCGGGGGTAGCCAAGCCCGGTTAAAGGCAATCTGAAACAGATTGATACTAAATACAATCTGTTTCTGTCCACAATAGGCGCAGGCTTCAGGAGCCTGTCTCCTAG
>JACQNY010000074.1 GCA_016202795.1 Candidatus Aenigmatarchaeota archaeon | reverse complement strand
GCGTGCCCCGGCCGGTATAATCCACGCGGAAATTCGACATCAAACCGTCAACGACAATAAGCTTGATGTCGTTTTTTTCAATTATGTCCGCGGCTTTTTCCGCCAGAAGCATTTGATGATCCGAATTTAGTGCACGGGCAACGAGTACGTTTTTCAAAGTTTTCTGCGGATCCAAACCAGCGCCTTTGGCCAGCTGCTCAACGCGCGCAGGACGGAAAGTATTTTCGCAGTCTATTATCATGCCTTTTCCGCCCAATCCGCCCTTGTCAACAGGCAATTGAACATTGACAAGCAGTTGGAAACCAAGCTGCGTTTTACCAGACCCAAAACCTCCATACGCCTCTGTCATCGCCTGTGTCTCAATCCCGCCGCCGAGCAGGTCATCAAGCGCCTTGGAACCGGTCGTTAACATGCCGACATTTTTCCTTTTTTCCTTTAATTTATCGGCGGTATCAAATCCCATGTCCAAAGAATTGCGCGCAGCCTCAATAATTTTCGCTGCTGTTATCTCGCCAACCCCAGCAACGTTTGCTAATTCGCCGGCCGACGCGGCAGCTATTGTCATCAGATCGTTATAACCGACTTCGCGAAGCTTTTCAGCAACCTTTGGTCCAACGCCAGGAAGATCCTCTATCTCAATCTTTTTCATATCAACCATCTAACAATTTTGATCAAACTTTAAGAAAGTTTGAACGAAGCTAAAATTTTCTCCGCCTCTTCAACAGCGTTCACGTCGCTTATTTCGGATACGATAAACTCAAGCCGGTCGAACATCGAATTTCTTTTGACCCGCCCGCCGAACACCATCTCCTTGCCCAAGATGCCCGGAGCACGATCCGTTATCGGCGCAGTGCGGTTCATCCTGTTTCTCGCAATTTCCAAAGCCTGTTTTACGCCCATGCCGATTAATTTTTCAGCGGTGTCGCGGAAAAACACGACACGCATTGACATTGTGCCGTCATCGATAACGCCGGATAAAACCATCGAATAATCCGGCGTGACGTACTGGTGTTCGTCGCAGAAGAATTTATTGTCATTCGCACGCACGCGTATGCCGCATTGCGGGCATATTTCATAGAACGGGTCAGATTCAAATAATTGTACAATGGCCCCGCGGATTTTTGTAGTCGCGCCCTCGCGCAATTCGCCAATGTTCGCAGGCTTCGTCTCAATGGCGGTATCGGCGATGGAAGGAAATTCAATATCAGCCTTCTCAATTTTTCCCCGTGATCCGAGCCGAAGCTCCGGTTCTCCTCTATTGTCTTCCTTGCTGTAACCCAGGATTTTTACAACGTCGCCCTCTTTCAAATTTTCCAGAATTTTTATTTCGTCATTCCATAACGACATCCTTATAGTTCCTGTAGGATCCCACAAAACCACATTGGCAACGCGCCCCTTGGCCCCGTTGCGTTCGAACTCGCGGACCGGAAATATTCTGTAAATCCGCGCCACGGTCTCTGTGTTGCGCATTCCCGGAACTATGTTCTTTACCTCGAGCTTGTGCGAAACGCGCGTCAGTATGTCAACGTTAAGGTCGCGCGCAACCAGATGCGCCGCGCCCTCGGAAGAAATCAGCCCGGACAATTCAGCTTTCTTGTCCTCGATTTTACTTTGTACAGCAGCATTATCCAAGCCTGTTTGTCCGCATATCTTGTCTATAATCTCCTGAAGTGAAAGCATGCTAAAAATTGAACAGCAGGGTATTAAAATGAAGCTGTTGCGGATGTTCCGATAAACCCTTCAGGAAAACGCAAAATTAGACAAGCTTCTTCTTCGCGAGTCGTATATCCGCATCGATAATCGTTTTCCGCCCTGCGTGGCGTGCCATTGTCGCAGCCTCTGCGGATAATTCAATCGCAACCGACTCAAGAACTTTTGCAAACTCATCGACAGCGTCCTTTCCCACTCGCCCGCCCCCGATTTTCCTGAGAATTCTTTCGCATGCAGCATAAGGAAGTTCTGTCATAACAAAACTTAGGCAGCGCTGCTTTTATGCTTTTGCTATTTCCGATTTTTCACTTATATTTCTAGAAATCAAATTTTCATAAGTTTTAAAATTCGGTGGTTTGTATCAAGAAAAAAATTCTGGTTTTGTGCGTGGATCGTGACGATGATATAGGC
>JACQNY010000071.1 GCA_016202795.1 Candidatus Aenigmatarchaeota archaeon | reverse complement strand
GGCTTATATTCACTCAACCGGATAATCCTTTATCAGCCTTTTAATCCCGTCCGCCAATGTGATACTGGCCTTGAATCCGAGGATGTTTTCCGCTTTTCTTGTGTCCGCTCTTGTTCTTGCGACGTAATTCCTGACAGAATTTTCTATGTGCTCGGCCTGTACGCTCGTGCCTAGTGCGTTATTCAAGGCGTCCACAATCTCGTTAAACGACGTCTCGACGCCTGTCCCGAGGTTGAAAACTTCGCGCTGGAATTTGTTTTCCCTCATCGCGTTCATCGCGGTCATGCAGCCGCGCATTGTGTCTTTAACGTGCGTGAAGTCGCGCGTCTGCTTTCCGTCGCCGAATATTACCGGTCTTTCGTTTTTTTGCATCGCCCATAAAAATTGCGTGAGTATGTTTGCGAATTCGCCTTTCGCTCTTTCGTTCGGCCCGTAAACGCTGAAAAATCTCATCGCCGCCGATCGAACGCCGTACAGCCTGTTATAAAGTTCGGCCAGCCGCTCCATCGCTAAACGTGCTTCCGTATAATAATCAGTCACTTTGATTATCATATCCTCTTTGTGCGGAGGCTCGAGCTCGCTATACAAAGACGACGATGACGCAAAAACCACAGGACAGTTCGATTGCCGCGCGATTTCGAGCATGGAAACCATGCCGTTAATCGCGGCGCCGCACAATTTCGGATTACGCTTGTATTGCGGCGATGACGAATAAACTCCCAAATGGTAAATCTCATCGAATTTTTCTTTTGTTGTAAAATCTTCGCAGGCTTTGTGAATTACTTCACAACCGGGTGGTATGTTGTTGCGGTTTCCGGTGAAAAAATTATCAAGTATCGTAACCGTACGGCCTATGGATAACAATTCCTGCGCCATGTTGCTTCCGATAAATCCTGCTCCTCCTGTGAGTAATGTTTTCATAAAAAACCGCCTAAAGCCAGTTTAACCTTCCGTCCTGCAGGTCTTTCTGGACCTTTTCGTACGACTCTATGGATCCTATGTCAACCCAATAGCCCTGGTGTATGTAACCGTTTAAAAGGTTTTCTTTGGCCAGCTCCGGGAAAATGTTTTCGATTGATTGCACGTCTGATTTTATGTACTCCAGTATGTTTTTGTTGAGAACGTAAACGCCCGCGTTCACGAGTTTTGACATCTTGTCGTCTTTCGTGGGCTTTGCGGTAAATCCTATGATTCTACTGCCCTTCATCTCTGCCATGCCGAACTTTGTCGGGTCGTCAACCTGCGCCAAAACCATTGTGAACTTTGCGCCGGCAGAGCGATGAAGCTTAACCACGTCATCGTAGTCTATGTTTGCTACGATATCGCCGTTCAGCATCAGGAAAGTGTTGTCTAGCCGGTTCTTCGCAAGTATTATCGGTCCGGCTGTTCCGAGAGGCTCGTTCTCAATTATGTAATCTATTTTCACTCCAAAATTCGATCCGTCGCCGAAATAGCTTATTATTTTTTCAGCCTTGTAACTTACCGAAAGCAGGATGTTTTTCACACCGATCGCTTTCAACCGGTTAATTATATGTTCTAGTATCGGCTTGCCGGCAACCGGTATCATCGTCTTCGGTATTTCGTAAGTAAACGGACGGAATTTGGTCCCTTTGCCGCCCGCAAGTATCAACGCCTGCGTTATCGTTCCTTGGTCTAGCGCTTTTTTAATTAACACTTCAACAGCGTGCGACCGGTTCATTATCATGTTGCCATCGACCATTGCGTCAACGTCTCTTAAAATGTCATCAGAAAGTGTCAAAGAAATTTTTTGTTTCATGTAATCGCCGCCTGTCGTTCGGTAGCATAATATGCTACATGATAATACAATTGGGTGTTATAAATACATTTTTTCGCCGCAACGCCGAAAGCATAAATACCAAAAAGCCCAATCAAAATTGGCTTGCTTTATGGCGGAAAATAATCAGGGAAAACACCCGATAAAACCATTACCGTTCGCTTACAACGCCACGAAAGGTATATCGGAGCAGGTCAATAAATGGCATCATGACACGCACTACGCCGGTTATGTGAACAAGCGCAACGAAATCGAACTTGAATTGCAGAAGGTTGATCGCTCAAAAGCAAATGCGAACTGGTCGCTGTTCCGCGGACTCAAAGAAAGAGAAACATTCAACGCAAACGGCCAGATTCTTCATGAAATTTACTGGGGCGTTCTCGGCGGTGACGGTAAACCAGGCGCAAATCTAAGCGTTGTAAAAAAAATCGAGCAGGATTTCGGCTCTTTTGACGCATGGAAAGAAGATTTCATCGCATCAGCGAAAGTCGCTTTGGGCTGGGCTGTTTTAGTTTTTGATCCTTCGGACGGACGATTCAGAAATTTCATAGGCGACACACAGAACCAAGGAGCAGTCTGGGGCTCCATACCAATGGTCGCACTTGACGTTTTCGAGCATTCATATTATTACGACTACGGCCCAGACCGCGCAAAATACATTCAGGCGTATCTCGATAACATCAACTGGGAAAAAGTAGAGGAACGGTTTAACAAACTAACCCAAAAAACATGACAAACCGGCTAATGCAAAAAATTTTATCAATTGCGCCGCAGCACGCTAAAACTCGCGATTCAAGGCGCAAAATTATATAAGTCTTCGAGCCCTATAATCATATGCTGTTTGCTTGTAGTGTTTTAATTTTATCTAAAAACACTACCTGTAGTGTTTGTGACCATTATGAAATGCCCGTACTGCCCGGCGCCGGAAACGAAGGTTATTGAGACAAGGGACAGCGATCTGGATTCATTGCGCAGAAGGCGCGAGTGCACTAAATGCGGGAAAAGATTCACTACTTATGAGAAATTAGACCTAACCGGTTTATTTGTTGTGAAACGCGATGGTCGCAGGGAAAAATTCGACCGCATCAAGCTTCGCAACGGTATATTGAAAGCCTGCGAGAAAAGGCCTGTCTCGCACGAAAAAATAGAGGCTGCGATAGATGAAATTGAGAAGAAGCTTCGCGAAGGCGGGAAAACAGAGGTAAAAACCAGACGCGTCGGCGAACTGGTAATGGATAAATTGCGTGAACTCGACGAAGTCGCTTATATACGCTTCGCGTCCGTGTATCGCAATTTTTCCGACGTAAAATCTTTCGAGAAAGAGATAAAAACTTTGAAACGATAATATCGGCAAATGTTTATTGGCTTGCACAAGTTGTAAGCCTGAAAAGGCGATTGACTTACACGCGGTGTAAGTCTAGTTCAGGGGGTTATGACATGGCGATCGAGCAGATGGTAAAAAGGGACGGAAGCATAGTAAATTTTAACAGGGAAAAAATAACCAGCGCCATTTTCAGGGCAGCGCGTTCTGTAGGCGGAAACGACAAGACTGTCGCCGAAAAATTAAGCGGCGAGGTTGTGCGATTACTCGAAGAGCGCGGTAAGACTGTTCCCAACGTAGAAGAAATACAGGACGTGGTTGAGAAAGTTTTAATAGAATCCGGCCACGCCGCCACGGCAAAGGCTTATATTTTATACAGGCAGAAGCGCGCAGAAATACGCGAAGAAAAAACAAAAATCCTTGAAAAGGCGAACGTAGACGAAGTCGACAAAATTTTTGACGTCAACGCGCTGCGGGTTTTAAAATCGCGTTACCTGAGAAAGAGCGAGGACGGAAAATTAATTGAAACCCCGAAGCAGCTTTTCACGCGTGTTGCGACGCATACGGGCATTGCAAACGTTCTTTACGACACGAGAATATTCAATACGACTGTCGTCGCCGCGCATCCGACTGAAAGTTTTGACCCGACGTCGAATGAAAACCGTTACAAAATAGGAAAATACTATTTGAACCGATATCACCTCGAGGCATTTAAGAGAATCTACGACCGCGTTAACAAAGAAGGAAAAATGAAAGTAAGCTGGGGCAAGCTGCTTAACATGATCGAGAACGGCGAGTTGGATAACCACGAAGTTGACATAGAAAACTTTTACAATGTAATGACCACGAAAAAGTTCATGCCTAATACGCCGGCGATAGCGAATTTCGGTAATGTTTTAGGACTGGGATCCGCATGTTTTGTGCTTCAGGTAGACGACTCGATAGAAAGTATAATGGATGCATTAAAAAACGCCGCTGTAATATTCAAATCCGGCGGCGGATTGGGTTATAATTTCTCGAAATTGCGGCCGGAAGGCGATATTGTTAAATCGACCAGCGGAATAGCGTCAGGCCCGTTGTCATTCATGCGCTTGTTCGATACCATGACAGAAGTCATCAAACAAGGTGGCATCAGGAGAGGCGCGAACATGGGAATATTGAATTCGAACCACCCGGACATAGAAAAATTCATCAAGGCCAAAGAGGGCAACAAGGCATTGAAAAATTTCAACATCTCGGTTCTGATAATGCCCGACTTCTGGGATTATTACGAAAAGAACGAGCCTTACCCGTTAATCAACCCCCGCAGCGGCGAGATAATGCGGACTGTTAATCCGAGGTTGTTGTTCGACATGATCGTATATCAGGCTTGGGAATCCGCAGAGCCGGGCGTGATATTCTTCGACCACGTCAACAAGTACAACCCGTTCTTCGAACATTTAGGTCCGATAGTTACGACAAACCCGTGCGGGGAGGTTTTACTTTATCCCAACGAGCCCTGCAACTTAGGTTCGATCAACGTTTGGGCCTTCGTCGGGGAAAAAGACGGCGTAACTTATTACGACTGGGAAGGCCTTAGAAACACAGTAAAAATCACAACACGCTTCCTCGACAACGTGATAGACATAAACAAATGGCCTACCCCTGAGATAGAGTTGATGGCTCTCGCGACCAGGAAAGTCGGCCTCGGAATAATGGGTCTGGCAGATTTGTTGTACGAGCTGCGATTACCTTACAACTCCGAAGAAGGAAGAAAATTCATGGAGAAATTGATGGAATTTATCAATTACTACTCCAAAGTTGAATCTTTAGAACTCGCAAAAATGCGCGGGCCCATGCCGTATATAGACAAAAGCTTTTATCCGGGCGGACGTCTTCCATTCTCGGGCTTCGAAGACCGCGACAACTGGAACTTTGACTGGAGCGAGCTTGTTGAACAAATTAAAATCCACGGCGTCCGCAACGGCTATACAACAATAATCGCGCCGACAGGCAGCATTTCAATGATCGCCGGCTGTTCGTCTGGTATCGAACCAGTCTACACGCTAGCATTCGAAAAAAACGTCGCGATAGGAAGCTTCTATTACGTCGATCCGGCGTTCGAGAAAATAATGCGCGAAGAGCGTTTGTTCGACGACCAATTGATCAAGGATGTCGCAGCAAGCGGCGGAACCATACAAGGCGTACAGTATGTTCCGAGTGTTTTGAAAAGGACGTTGGTTACAGCCATGGACACAAAGCCGGAAGAACACATTCGCGCGTTAGCCGCGTTCCAGAGATGGGTTGATTCGTCAATATCAAAAACAAACAACTTCCCTGCCGACGCGACTGTTGATAATATGCGCGAAAGTTATTTGCTGGCGTACAGGCTCGGCTGCAAAGACGTGACCGTATTCCGTGATTCATCGATAAAGAACCAGGTTCTGACTGCGGTGAAAAGGGAAGAACCGAAACGCGTATCCGTGGAAACACACGGCCATTCCATGGATAATGGCAATGACACACCGGCGCACGAGCTAAAAAACTGCAAAGAATGCAGCACGCCGTTGTTAAAGAAGGAAGGCTGCCTGTCCTGCCCGTCATGCGGCTGGGGAGTTTGTACTTCTGCGTGATTTGATAAAAATGCAAACCGACCAGATTATGCGAAATGGAATTTGCGTGCATTGCAGTTCGTCTGTCGAAGGCCGCCATTGCAAAATAGTTTGCAAAACATGCGGAAAATTCTCGGATTGCAGCGACGGGT
>JACQNY010000069.1 GCA_016202795.1 Candidatus Aenigmatarchaeota archaeon | reverse complement strand
AAATTGCTGTCTTTCCCGCCGCTGTATAGGATTGCGACTTTCATGAAGATCAGTTAATTAAATGACTGGTATATCTTATATATCTATGTTGATCATTGTCTGCGGACTGCCTGGTACCGGCAAAACAACAATCGCGAAAGCGTTATCGCAGAGAATCGGAGCGACGCTACTGCGAACTGATGTCATTAGAAAAGAAATGCTTTCGGAAAACACATACACGGAAAAGGAACGCGATTCAGTTTACGAAAATATGCTTATCATGGCAGACGAAAAGCTGCGAAGCGGCGAAGACTGCATACTGGATGGGACTTTTTATAAAAAATCCCTGCGCGCCGGGGCGAAAAGGATTGCGGAAAACAACAAGTCCGGATTTCATATCGTGGAATGTTTGTTGCATGAGGATGTTGTTAAAAGGCGCATAACACCAAGAAAAAACGACGAATCTAAGGCTGATTTTTCAATCTTCCTTAAATTACGGAAAACTTTTGAGCCTATAACCGAAAAACACATCGTTATCGACACGTCGAAAGATACTAAAGATTGCGTTGATAAAATAATGAAGGAGCTCAAAGGATGAATTCGAAGGAATTAATCGAAGCGATGACGGATCCGGAGTCGTATCCGCACACGACTGGAAATATCGAGTTAAAGGAAACGCATATATCACTGGTTTTTTTAACAGGGCATTTCGCTTACAAAGTCAAAAAGCCTTTGAAGTTTGGCGGCATTTTGGATTATTCAACACTTGCGTACAGGAAAGCGATGTGCGAGAAGGAGTTAATTGTCAACAGGAGATTAAACCCTGAAATGTATTTGGAGGTTGTTGATATAGTCCGCGGCGAGGACAGCAAACTGCATGTAGGTTACGGCGCCGGCGAGGTTGTTGAGCATGCGGTAAAGATGAAGCAGATGAACCAGAGAAATATGCTGTCAGAGATAATAAAACGCGGCGAGATAACCGAAACTACTGTGAAGCGGATTGCGTCTTTCATGGTTGATTTTTTCAGGCGTTCGGCTGTTCCGCAAGGTTTCGTAACGCGCTATGGAGAAACTATAAAGAAGTATATGAATAACACGTTCGATACCCTGGAAGGGTTGGGAAAAAATTGCGATTCGTGGAGGAAAAAGTTCAACGACTTCATAAAAAACAACCGCGAGATTTTTCTCGAGCGTACAGCAGAAGGGTTTGTGCGCGATTTGCACGGCGACGCGCATTCAAGGAATTTCTTCGTCGATGGAGCGGAAATCTCGCTTTTTGACGCCATCGAGTTCAATGACGAGCTTCGTGTGCAGGACATAGCTTACGAAATCTCCGCGCTTGCCATGGATCTTGATTTCAACGGGCTGGAAAAGCTTTCAAAACTTTATTTGGACGAGTATTTGCGGTTAAGCGAAGACACGAACGCGAAAAGACTTTTCCCGGTTTACATGTTTTACTGGGCTGTCGTACGCGGCGAGGTTGAGCTGGATAAATCCGCGAAAACCAAAAACCGTGAAAGCAAACTCATCGCGGACAAATATTTCAAGCTGGCTGAAAAATATTTCACATAGGAAATCATAGATTTCCTATGCACGAAAAGCTTTGGCTTTTCGTTGAAATGTTTTGAACAGTCGGTACGACGGTTAAGCCTTATGCGGTTGCTAAATACCGCCAATTTAAGCATTATTTTACATAACGTTTACTGAAATGTCCGAAGTAAAAGATCCTAAACTGGCCGAGAACGGACGCAAGCAATTGGCATGGGCAGAGATGCGGATGGGCGGCCTGCTACGAATACGCGAACGATTCTCTAAAGAAAAGCCGCTTAGCGGATTAAGGATAGGGATGGCGTTGCATGTAACAAAGGAGACCGGAATTTTAGTCCGCACTTTGGTTGCTGGCGGCGCGGCTGTAGCGATTGCCGGCTGCAACCCGTTAAGCACGCAGGACGATGTGGCCGCGGCGCTTGCGTCGGAGGGCGTTGATGTTTTTGCCTGGAAAGGCCAGACAATTGAAGAATATTATGACAACTTAAACAAAGTTCTTGACACAAAACCGCAGATAACTATTGATGACGGCTGCGATCTGGTCAATATGATACACACCAAAAGGAAGGATCTTCTTGAGAACATTATCGGTGGGACCGAAGAGACGACAACCGGCGTTAACCGCCTTCGGGCGATGGAGAAAGATAACGCGTTGAAGTATCCTGTTATTGCTGTCAACGACTCGAAAACAAAGCATTTGATGGACAATTATATCGGAACCGGGCAATCAAGCATCGATGGGATATTGCGCGCAACGAGCATACTGATAGCGGGCAAAAATTTTGTTGTAGTCGGCTATGGCCCGTGCGGCAAGGGCGTCGCTTTACGGGCAAAAGGCATGGGCGCCAATGTGATTGTCACAGAAGTTGACGCGTTCAAGGCTTTGCAGGCTGTGATGGACGGCTATAGGGTAATGCCGCTTGCGGAGGCGGCGAGAATAGGCGATGTTTTTGTGACTGTGACCGGAAATAAAAATGTAATCTCGGTTAACCATATGGAAAAAATGAAAAACGGCACTATACTTGCCAATGCGGGCCATTTTGATCTTGAGATAGACGTCAAAGGTTTGGACGCAACTGCGACGAAAAAACAAATACGAACGGACCTGGAAGAGTACATACTCAAGGACGGAAAGAAAATTTATTTATGTTCGCAGGGACGGCTGGTCAACCTCGCGGCAGGCGAGGGGCATCCTTCGGACATAATGTCAATGTCGTTCATGGACCAGGCGCTTGCTGTCGAATACATAGTGAAAAATAAATTAAGCGCAAACGTACATGTGCTTCCGCCGCAGATTGACGATTTAGTCGCGCGGTTGCAATTAAAATCCATGGGCATCGAGATCGACAAATTAACAGCTGAGCAGGAAAAATACCTTACAGGCTGGGAAGAAGGGACTTAGATTTATGAACAAAAAATATGAAAATATTAAACCCTAAATTACAATTCCTTCCTTCAAAGCTGTAGAAACTATGCTTACTCTTCTTTTTTCCTTTTCAAATTCTTCTGGAGAGTAGCAAATAAAATCAACTGGTTTATCCAAATCCCATTTCAACCATAAACCATCATACCTTTTGATGAAATTCTTCCCTTTGAATTTTTTACCAACAAGAATAAGATCAACATCGCTATACTTTTTGAAATCTCCTCTTGCGTAAGACCCGAACAATATTGCTTTTTCTACTCCAATTTTTTCTTTGAACTTGCCTATCCCCTTAATTGTCTCAATTATTTCCGCAACTCTCTCTTTACCAACAGACATGTTAATTAATAGTTATGCTGCCAAAATAAAGCTTATTTGAAGAATTTACATATACTTCTTGATTTCATTTGTGGATAATTTACGGAAACGGACTTTGTCTGCGGCGCCTTCGAGAATTCCTATTTCAAGGCTTTGCGGCGTTACGTCCTTTTCGCCTTTCTGAATCGCTTCGATGGCCAGCTTTATCGCGTCCTCTGTTTTCATTTTCTCGTCATATTTGTGGTTTAAAACTTTTTCCGCTGTAGGCGCTCCACGCCCGATAACGTGCGCTTTCCATTCTATCATAGTTCCGGAAGGGTCGGCCTCGAATAATTTCGGACCAGACGAATCTATCCCGCCTATTAACAGGCCTATTCCATACGGACGCATGCCTGCGTATAACGTCGAAACGTGTATGCGGTCTGCAATAAAACGTACGAGCGTGGGAACTTCAATAGGCTCTTCATAAGTGACTTTGTTAACCTGTGCGCGATTGCGGGCCATGCCAACAAGAACCCGCGCGTCGGCTAACAAGCCCGACGCAGCTGTTACGAGATGGTCGTCAATAATGTAAATTTTTTCCAATGATTCCGGAACCGATAATTCAGAAGACACTTTGAAAGCGGCAAAAATTACGGAATCTTTTGTCTTGACACCGACAACAGTTGCGCCGCGCTTGATCGCTTCGCGCGCATATTCAACTTGGAACAGCCGGCCATCAGGCGAGAAAACAACAATCGTCCTATCGTAGCCCATGTACTCGGGAGTTAGTTCCATAATTTCAACCTGTTAAATACCTTTTCCTTTATTATTTTCATACTTTAAATATCTCATCACCAGCAGGTTTT
>JACQNY010000073.1 GCA_016202795.1 Candidatus Aenigmatarchaeota archaeon | reverse complement strand
TTACGCCAGCACCAACGACAGTTCATCGAACACACTAGCATCGCAGGCGACATTTGGACACATTGATTACTCTCGATACCATAGAATTTATTTTTGTAGCAAACATTTTTTCCACGTATGCTCTCTTTTGTCCAGTTACATACCTTTATTGCACTATGATTTCCAACAAAGCGATACCCCATCCCGGTCAATTTTTCCCTCATGAATGCGAAACGGCGGTCTATCTCGTTATCCAGATTTTTGGGCACCTCGACAAAGCCGTCTGGAATGCCGTTGCAGCCTGATCCGCAGCTGCTTTCCGCTTTAGGTTGTATAATAGGAATTTGCATAAGTTTCACTTTGACAGGGTTCGACTTAAAACTTCTTAAGGCAACTATTAATCATGACGTTCAAGCAGAAACTCGCGGAGGCGACAGGCATAAAAGCGGACAGGATCCCGGCGAGCTACCAGATAATCGGCGATGTCCTGCTGATGAAGATGCCGAAGCTGAAGCAGAAGGAAAAACAGAAAATTGCCGCTTCAATCCTCGTTCTTCTCCCATATGTGAAAACGGTCTGCGAGATGAAAGAAGTGAAGGGAGAGCTTCGCGAGCCAGTAGTAATCGCAATAGCCGGAAACGGGACAATCACGACCCACAAGGAAAATGACGTGCTTTACAGGATAGATGCGGCAAAAATAATGTTCTCGAAAGGCAATCTAAGCGAGAGGAAACGGCTGATTGAGCATGTCAAGGAAGGCGAGACAATCATAGACATGTTCGCCGGCATCGGCTATTTCTCGCTTCCCATAGCAAAATTCACAAAGGCTAAAGAGATTTTTAGCATTGAAAAAAATCCTACCTCATATCATTACCTGACGGAAAACATCGCGCTGAACAAGATCAGCAACATAATCGCGATCCAAGGCGACTGCAACATCGCCGCGCGCACGTTCGGCAACAGGGCCGACAGGATAATAATGGGCTACTTTCCCGGGACGGAGAGCTTCCTGCCCGCCGCGTTCTGGATGGCTAAATCCGGATGCATGATACATTTTCATAACGTCTATACAGAGAAAGAGCTTTGGAAAGTTCCTGCTGGACAGATCAAGCATGTTTCAGAAGCCTTCAAGAAAGATTTCGAGATAATCGCGAAGAAAAAAGTGAAGTCAGTCGGGCCGCGCAAATGGCATGTTGTTGTTGACTTCAGAGTTTTGTAGAGTTCAGGGACTTTTTGAGATTCTTCAAGCTGCGTTTCCTGAATTTGTATGTATTAGCATGCATAGCATAAGAGTTCCAGCCATTCACGCGCGCGAGTATGTCAGGCTTCTCCATAATACCATCCCTATAGAGCTGAATGAAATCGCCGATTTTATGCTCAAATCTTTTGATGTTACTCTTTTTCGGCAGCTTATACGCGGAGAAAACCCTGAATCCAAGGAGCTTGATGCCTTTCTGCAATGGAACTACTTGCGATTTTTGCGGGTGGAGTTCGAGCTTTATCGTTTTCAAAAATTCGTTTATGGCTGCCTTGAATGACTCAAGCTTTTCTTTTGAAGGATGGAGTATAACAAAATCGTCAACATATCGTATATAGTATTTCGCCTTCAGCCTGTGCTTGACAAAATAATCTAATTCGTTCAGGTAGACGTTTGCAAAAAACTGGCTTGTCAGATTGCCGATAGGCATGCCTTTTTCAGAAGTATGATTGTCAAGAATTTTCCTTGCAAGCCAAATCACTTTCTCATCATGTATTTTCCTGCTTATGGCGCGCATCATTACTTCGTGATCCACAGAATCGAAATAACGCCTTATATCAGCTTTCAAGACATAGCCATAAACTTGATTTTTATTCTTGGCGTATGGTAGAAGCTTGCCGTTTCCAGAAACTTTTCTTGCGAAATAGCCAAACCGATTTAACGCCGCATGCGTCCCTTTGCCTTTCCTGTTGGCATAAGAGTCATAAATGAAAGTTTTGTCAAATATAGGCTCAATAATATTGCAAAGAGCATGATGAACCACGCGGTCGCGGAACGCTGAAGCGGAAATTACACGGCTCTTTGGGTCGCATATTACAAATGTCCTCATTCTGCAAGGCTTGTAAGTTTGCTTGCGCAATTCTTTCTGCAACTGCAAGAGATTCTTTTCCAAGTCTTTCTGAAATTCCGTTACATACAACTTCGTGCCCTTGCCTTTGCGCGCTTTTTTGAAAGCTTTGCGCAAGTTCTTCATCAGGCATAACCGGCCGTATAAAGAAGTCATGATAAAGTCTTGGCCATTCCGGACTATTGGACGGAAGCCGTCGTTCGAATTTGCGTCAAAGAAGAAGCATTTGCGCTCCTTATCGATCAATTTCGCATCCGAGCGGCCGTAGTTCGCATTTGCGCTCTGTGAAGGATACTTGCACAGATCGACGTTCAGGCACCTGTCGTCGTGATGCCAGTTGCTCCTGCGCCTGACGGCAACCTTGTAGCCTGCTCACCAAGGGCAAACTTTAATTTGCCCGCACTGCGGCTTGAAATGTGCATGACGCATTCATGCGTCCGGCTTGTTTTCTCGCCGCTGTATTTTATGTCATCAGCTCAACGCAAGGCAGAGCTTCATCTATGACCAGGCATGTAGTTCGGGGTTCCACCAATCGCACAGAGCGACTTTATTTTTGGAGTTATCGCTGCTTTGATATGCAATTGGCTATGGCCAAGACTATGAGATGAAGAAATTGAATTTCTGTCAAGAAACAAATTGCTCAGAGAGGGCTTTCTATTTTGCCCCCCCCCGCTTGAGGAGGTCGCATAAAGTTAATTGAAAGAAATAATATTTATACGCGATATTTTTCCAATATAGCCCTCAAAGAAGCCATATCAGATGCCACTTCTGCCCTCACATTTCCTTCAATTTCGCGTCTAATCTGTTCTATATCAGCACCAGCAGAAACCACATCAATTTTTCTTCCCTGAACCGAACCCCGAACCACTGGACGGAAGCCGTCGGACGAAGCCGCACCCGAGCGGCCGCAGAGCGCACCGACGCCCAGGCACCCGTCGCCGTGACGCCAGGCACTCCCGCGCCCGACGGCAAGGTCATAGTGACCTGATATAGGGTCTTTGGGAACGTAAAGGTTTTCTGGCAGCCAGCCGTGCAATGCGTAAGATTCCCCATGTTCTGTCGTCGGTCCCACTTCTGTGAATATGCCACTGCGCATCTCCCTGATGACATGGCCTCTCGCGTATGGCACATCAACGGTTCCGTCTACTTTGTTTATTATTCCTATAATGTCTCTGAAATTATCACGTGCGAACTTCGGGTCAGCTATCTGCATCAAAATATCCAATGGAATTTCCGTTTCTATCCTTTCTGCGGTAATCTTGTCTCCGACATTGTATGGCATTGGCCTTCTCAAATCCGATTCCCTGAATCTCAATCCTGTCAAAGTTTCTTCCCACGCATACCAGCTTTCATCGTTATTAGCAAAATAGTCCCTCAATGCCTCCACATCCCGCAGCTTCTTTGCGCCGCCGCTTTTCTGGACGTATATGTGATGCGCTTCGTTTGAGTCTGAAGGCGTTAGAAGCTGGCTGACTGAAATTTCTCCTTTGGTTTGCGCGTCCATGGTCATTACGGCAGCAACTTTAAGCGCATCATAGAAATCAGCCTTGCCTTGTTCTGCTGTTGCATAGCCTTGCGGCAAGTGATTAATTGTCCTGACAAGTCTAGACGAGTATTTCAGAGGATAAGTGTCCCTAGGCACTTGTATTTCTTGGTCTATAGGAATAGCTGTGGCAGTTGTCATAATTTCACTTGGATACAAAACCTTAAAAAGCTTCCTGTAGTTACCACTTTTAAGTGATTTATAGTTTGAAACTCTTTGCCGCGAATGGAAGGCCAAGCTCTTCAAGCCGCAAGAGCTGGTTGTATTTCGCCGTCCGCTCGCCGCGGCATGGCGCCCCGAACTTCGCTCCCAGAGCACCGAGGCCAACAGAAAAATCGGCTATGAACGTGTCCTCGCTGTCGCCGCCGCGGTGCGAGACTATGAGAGACCAGCCGGCTTTCCTTGCTAGGTTTGCGGCGTCTATCGCCTCGCTTACCGTGCCGATCTGGTTTATCTTTAC
>JACQNY010000011.1 GCA_016202795.1 Candidatus Aenigmatarchaeota archaeon | reverse complement strand
TACATATTAAAAGGACAAGTATCAAATAAGTCAGGTGCAATGATGGAAATAAGTTTTGCGGGCGCAGCTGATGAAGTCGGAAGGTCGGCAATAGTAATAGAAAACAAGGAAAAGATACTTCTCGATTACGGGCTTAAATTAAGTCATAACGAAGAGCCGGAATATCCGTTAAAAGTCAACCCGAACCACGTTTTTATCTCGCATGCCCATCTGGACCACATAGGAGCTGTGCCATTCCTGAACAAACATGGCTATGTAGGGAATTTCTACACGACCGATTTGACCATTGATCTGATGCGCGTTATGCTCGAAGACTCGGCGAAAATCGCGAAAATGGAAGGTTATAACGTGCGCTACAGCAAGAAGGATGTGCGCGAAACGCTTAACAAAAGCATAAGCGTACCTTACAACAAGACGCTGGACTTCAGGAACTTCAGCGCAACATTTGTCGACGCCGGCCATATTCCAGGCTCGGCGGGCATTGTTATTGAAACGGGTGGCAAGAGGATATTTTACACGGGCGATTTGAGAGTCGCTGATACAAGGCTGGTGAGCGGCATGAAAGAGTTTCCAAAGGCCGATGCGTTGGTCATTGAATCAACATACGCCGAACGCAGCCATCCTGATAGGAAAGAAGAGGAGAAAAGGTTCCTCGAAGCTGTTCGCACAACGTTGGAAAGCGGCGGAGTTGCGCTGATACCAGCTTTCGCACTGGGCCGCTCGCAGGAAATGCTGATGATTCTTGAAGATTTGGAATACCCTATGTACGTTGATGGGATGGCGCGGGAGGCGACGAACATAATAAAGAATTACAAATCATACCTCAAAGACGGCAACCATTTAAGCAAACTGTGCGAAAACATAGGCTTTGTCAAGGACAATCGCCAGCGCGAACAGATAATCGAAGAACCTTGTGCGATTGTCACGACAGCCGGTTTTGTTCAGGCCGGCCCTTCTGTTTTTTACATAAGGAAACTCTGCCTCAGGAAAAATTCTTCAATACTGATTCCCGGTTTCCAGGTAGAAGGCTCACCAGGCAAACAATTGCTAGAGCATAAAACATACAACCTGGATGGGGAAACTCTAAATGTCGGGTTGCGCGTGGACAAATTTGATTTTTCTGCGCACGGAGACCGCGAAGAATTATTGCATACAATAAACAAAATTAATCCGGAAAAGGTTTTTGTGATCCATGGCGACAATTGCGAAAAGTTCGCGTCCGAGCTCAATGGGATGGGCTTCGAATCGTTTGCTCCGCAAATCGGAAACAAGTTTTCTCTGTGATAAGATGATAATTATCGACGGCTCCCAGGGCGAGGGCGGGGGACAGGTTTTGCGGACAGCCACATCATTAGCTGTCGTTCTCGGAAAGCCCTGCAAAATAACCAGAATCCGCGCTAACCGTCCTAAGCCCGGATTAAAAGAGCAGCATATGCAAGGTCTGCTTGCGCTCGCAGATTTATGCAACGGAAGGGTTGAAAACGCTTTTATCGGATCCGGAGAAATAGAATTTTATCCCGGGGATTCTTTTGAAAAGGAAATTGAAATAAATATAAAGACGGCCGGAGCGGTAACATTGGTGCTTCAATCGCTGGCAATCGCAGCAGCATTCACGGAAAATGATGTCAGAATAAAAATCAACGGCGGCGCTACAAATACCGCGTGGTCGCCGCCCATCGATTACACGCGAAACGTGTTTTTTCCTTTGCTGGGAAAAATGGGTTATGAAGCAGCCATGGAAATAATAAGGCGCGGCTTCTACCCGAAAGGCGGCGCCGAGGTCGAGTGCGTTTTCAAGCCTGCGAAAAATCTGGGTAATTTGCAGATTGAAAAGTGTGGCGATGTAAAAATTATCAACGGGCTGTCGTTATGCGCTAATCTTCCTAAAAGTGTCGCGGAAAGGCAGAAAAAATCAGCCGAAATTATTTTAGACGGCGCAGGCTACGAAACGGAAATACAAACAGAAGCCGTTGATTCGAGTTCTCCGGGTTCGGCACTGGTTTTATATGCGGAATGTGAAAATTCCATTATCGGAGCCGATGCTCTCGGAGAAATAAAAAAATCCTCTGAAAATGTCGGCAAAGAGGCTGCGGAAAAAATGATCAGCCGGCTGAAAAGCGGATTTTCCCTGGATCCGCACGCTGCCGACCAGGTTATTCCGTACATCGCCTTGGGAAAAGGCGAATCAGTGATAACTACGCAGGAAATAACGCAGCACACGCTGACGAATATAAATATTTGCGAAAAACTGCTTGGTGTAAAATTTTCGGTTGGAAAAAACAAAATATCCGTTGACGGGCTCTTTCGATCGGATAGAAACGTTTAAATATATGCTGTTAGAAAAAAGGAACAAGGTGATGCGGTGTTAGACGACGAGGAAGACGGGGACGACGAGGACGAGTTGGAAGAAGACGAGTTAGAAGAAGAAGACGAAGACGAGGACGAAGAATAGAAAATCAGGTCTTATTTTTAATTTTGTTATATTGCCACAGCGCTTTAATAGCATTAACAGCTTTTCGCGGAGTCGGGTAGACTGGGATTCCTTCCTTTTCCAGTGCGTGCATGTGCAGCTGCGTGAAATTTCCTCCGGCTGAACAGGCAACAACAGATTTTTTCCTGTCCTTATAAATTTCCGTTATTGCGTCTATAATATCAGAACCCAGGGTAGAAACTTGCATCAGCAATATAACGAGTATGCAGTCTACATTGTTTTCGTGTGAAATTATGTCCAACGCATCTTTGTAGCGTTTTGTATCCGCGTCTCCGACAAGGTCAAGCGGGTTGCGCACATTAACACGTTCCGGAAGAGTTGAGCGTAAAAGTTTTTCCGCCTCCGGCGAAAACGTTGCTAGTCTCATTCCACATTCTTCAATAGCGTCCGCAGCTAACACGCCGAACCCGCCGCCGTTTGTAACCACAGTTATTCTGTTGCCTGCTAACGGCTTTTGGTATGCCAATATCCTGGAGTAATCAAATAGTTCGTCGACATCATTAACCTCGATAACGCCGCACTGCCTAAAAACCCCAGAAAAAATATTCGCAGAGCCTGCCAACGACCCGGTATGCGACATCGCGGCTTTTGACCCGGATTCGCTTTTTCCCGCCTTTAGCGCGACGATCGGCTTTTTTCTGGAAACACGCAAGCATGTCTCAATGAATTTCCTGCCGTCTTTCAGGCCTTCAAGATAAAGGGCGATAGATTTCGTGGTTTCGTCATTTCCCAGGTAATCTATTAAGTCCGCTTCACGCACGTCTATTCCGTTCCCGTAAGAAACAAATTTTGACATGCCGACAAACTCAGAATGCGCCCAATCCAGCACAGCCGCGCCTAACGCGCCTGACTGCGAGACAAACGACACAGAACCTTTGGCAGGCCTGTTTAACTTGTATTGCGGGTTGAATATTGTGTCCACGCCGCTGTACGTGTCCAATACACCCAAACAATTCGGCCCAACAGCCCGCATTTTGTGTTTTTTTATTATTTTTTCCAGTTCTTTCTCCTTTGCGATGTCGCCTACCTCGGAAAATCCACTCGTTATTATCACAAGGGACTTCACGCCCTTTCTGCCGCAATCCTCCACTGTCGTTAACGCGATTTCCGACGGAACGATTATTACGGCAAGGTCGACCTTTTCTTTTATCGCCGAAACCTTGGGATAGCATTTCAGTCACATTATCTCTTCAACATTCGGGTTGACAGGGTAAACTTTCCCTTTGAAAGAAAGCATGAAATTTTTCAGTATCACATTGCCGAACTTTTTTGAATCCCTGCTAGCACCTACAATCGCAACAGACACCGGAGAAAACACGCTGTCCAGATCAACCATAATAATAATCTATAAAGCCTATAATTAACCATGCTCCGCAACATAATTTCCAAGCGCGAATCCGAATTGCCGCCAAGCATGATAGGCCGTATTGTGAAAGCTGCTCAGAAGGATAAAAAAATAATATCCTTGGGTCTGGGCGAGCCTGATTTTTTGCCGCCCTCAAAAGTCATCAGATCTGTGAAACGCAACGCAGCCAAAGCCACTCATTATACGCCTACGGAAGGCATCGCGGAACTCAGAAAGGCTGTGGCGAAAAAGCTGCGCAGTGAAAACGGTATTCATGGAAATGCGGACAACGTGATCATCACCAACGGCTCCAACGAATCCATCATGATAGCGCTGATGTGCACAATAGACCCGGGCGAAGAAGTTTTAGTACCGGATCCTGGATTTATGGACTATAGGCCGATCGCGGAAATTTTGAACGGGTACCCAATGCCGTACAAGATGTCCGAGGAAAACGGGTTTGAACCTAACCCGGATACGATAAAGGAAGCGATTAATTCGGGAAAAACAAAAGCAATAATTATAAACACGCCCTCGAACCCCGCGGGAAACGTGCTTAAAAGGAAAACGTTGGAGGAGATTGCGGACATAGCCGTCGATAACAACCTTTTGATAATTTCGGACGAAGCGTACGAAAAGTTTGTTTACGGCAGCGCGAAGCACGTATCGATCGCTTCGCTTAACGGACTTCAGGACAATGTCTTAACGTTGCAGAGCTTTTCAAAAACTTACGCGATGACCGGTTTCCGCGTCGGTTATTCGGCCGGCCCGGAAAAAATCATAAACGCCATGAAAAAAGTGCACATATACACCTCGATAAGCGCGCCTACCATATCCCAATTCGCTGCGATAGACGCGTTGAAAACAAGGAAAAGCTACATCGAGAACGCAAGAAAAGAATACGAAAAACGCGGCCTGTTTTTGCACAAAAGGCTTGAAGAGATGGGCTTGTCCTGTAACACGCCGGAAGGCGCGTTTTACCTTTTCCCGAAAATCAGTAATCTCGGATTAAGCTCTGATAAATTTGCGGGCTTAATGCTGGAAAAGGCCAAGGTCGCGATGTTGCCCGGAACCGAGTTTGGCAAATACGGCGAAGGGTTTGTGCGTTTAAGCTACGCGACAGCTTATGAAAAAATCATCGAAGCCGCGGACAGGATGGAAAAAGCTGTTAAAAGTATGAAATGAATCAGAAACTTTTTGCAACAGTTTCCAGCGCCGGTAGCAGCCTCCTGGCAGCAAAATACGCCAAAATAAGCTTATTTTCGCGGTAAAACGTTCATTAAAGCCATAGATTTATAAGGGAAGCCGGGTAATAGTATATAATGGCTGGTAGGCGACAGAGTTCTTCCGGCGATTTGAAGGATTCTATTCTGTCTGTTATGGGAAAATACACCAACACGCCGATGAGCATACAGCGTCTTAGTTTATTGATCTCTTTCGAGAACAGGGGTATGACAACATCCTGGAAAACGGTAAGAAAGCACGTTGATAAGCTTGTTGT
>JACQNY010000072.1 GCA_016202795.1 Candidatus Aenigmatarchaeota archaeon | reverse complement strand
ATTTTCAACATCCTGTGGAAAAAATTCTTGTTTGTGGAAACTCCCACCACAACCACCAGGCCGAAAACCATAATTCCTATGCCTGTGATTAACATTGGGTTTGAAATCGACGACAAGCTTAACAAGCCGTAAAAACAGAATAACACAACAACCGACAAATCCATTATCCTTTCAACCACAACCGTGGGCAGTGTCTTTGAAATGCGGTGTCCTGTGCTTTTTTTTAGGTAATAGCTCCTTATCGGTTCTCCGACCCTTCCCGGAGTTATGTTGCTTACAAACAACGACGCCATATACGGTTGCATGACCTGTTTGAGTGTCAATTTTATCCCCAAAGACCCCAATAAAATGTTCCATCTCACAATCTTGACGCCGATTATCAGAAGTGTAATCGAGACCGCGCCGACCACAAAAACCAAATTTGCGCCGGAAAGGGTTTTCGCAATAACAGCAGGATTTGAGTGGACTATTAACCCGGATAAAAGGCCTATCGCTATTACAAATAATAATACGTCGCCGAGGCGTTTTTTCATTTCAAAGCTCCATTTTAAGTCCGGTGGTTTTTCACAATTTCCTCGAATTTCTTGAGGTTCGGGTCGTCGTTTACGGGTATCCAGTAATCATTCGGCATCAATATCTTGCACATACCGCCGCTTTTTGCGATTCTCCTGAAGAGTGTGCTCTCTATACGGACTTCTTTGTCGCTTTCAAGTTTGCTTACCTCGCCGAAAATTTCAGAGCTCATCCCCCATATGCCCACGCTCGAGTCCTTCGATATGAAAGGTTTTTCAACGAACTCCGTGACTTTCCCGTTTATGTCTATGACTTCTCCGTATGGGTAAAGAGTCCCTGGCGTGCAAAGTATAATGATTTTAAATCCTTGGTTAACTGCAGACAAAAAGACATTGGCAAAATCGGTGGGAAAATTTTTGTAGTTGACTATCATATCGTCCGGCTGGTGCCAAAGGAAATTGTTGTCTATAACCTTGTTCTGTATGGCAAGCTTGACAGCGCCGCCTGAGCCGACTTTTTTCTGTTCCACAGAGTACATGTTTTTCGTGCCAAAGTTGGACCCGTCGCCGTAATATTCGGATATCGAATTGCCGCGATGCGTGCCGTCTATCAGAAATTTAAAATTTTTGAATCCCAAATTTCTCCACGCGTCAAATGTGTACTTGCTCAGCGGCTGCCAGTTTATCGGTATCATATGCTTCGAAAAGCTGTCGCGCGTTACGTGGACCAATCGGCTGCCAGACCCGCCCATGGCAAAAACCACAGGCAGCTTCGTAGCTTCGGCTCCGTGATCCGAGATTTTCAACCCCTGGCCCGGTTTTATGTAAAGGTGCTCTCCAACTTGTGTTAGGGTTTTTCTCATCTCGTCTTCGTTAGATATGTCCCTTAACAGCTCGTGTACCATCAAATCAGATCCTGTAAAACTATATGCGATTCATTATTAAAGCGTTGCTGCTTTTGTTCTTATCCCTCGCACTGACTTATTAATATTACATGCGTTATTCGTTTTGACGTGTTATTATGAAGCTGGATTCAAAAAATGTGGCTGCGTACGCAATCGCTTTGGCCGCAGCCGCAACAGCATTTAGCCCGAATTCTGTTGGCATAATACTTGCAATGCTCCCGGGCTTTATGTTCTCATACTTCTTTTTGGACTGCAGGAAAACCGTGCGCGTTCTGCTGTCTGTCCCGCTTACAATGGTTCTCGTGCTTGTTCCGACATGGATACTCAGCGTTCTTTCGATACCTATAAACGGGATAGCGCTTATTTTCCTTTCATTGGTCTACACAATAACATTCGCGTTTCTTTTAAAGGGCAAAATAAACCTTGACGTAAAACTTGGTTCCGAAGCCGTGCTTGTTTTTGTCCTTGTTGCCGCTACAATTTTCATTACATATCCACTGCATAGCGGTTTGTTGCCCCGCACAGACGGCTCGTCGCATTACTACAAGTCGTGGGAATTGCGCCAGTCTTTGGACAATCAAAACAGCATAACACTGTGGGATCATGGATGGTACGCTGGTTATGCGCTATTCGATTTCTATCCTCCGATGTCTTACTATTTCAACGTGTTCCTTAGTTACCTGACCCCCTCTTCGCTTAACGTAACGTTTGACTATGTGATAATTTTATCATACCTGATGCTGGCTATCGGCGTTTTTATTTTGTCCCGTGAACTGGGATTGAACAAATTCTCAAGTTTTGTGGCCGGCCTGATAGTAATTTCGTCGCCGCGGCTTGCGACCAACACGATGTTTTCCGGCCAGTTCCCGACAATACTTGCCTTTTCGTTGGTACCGATATCGGTTTACGTTTTTATCCGGGCGTTTTCCGAGGGAAAAGCGAAACTTTACACGCTGTCCGGCGTTTTGCTCGGAGTAAACTTTTTAACGCATCACCTGACAGGCTATTTCCTCGCAACGCTTTTGGTTCTGGTTTTCCTGGTGTTCTCCGCAAAGAAAAAGAATTTGGATATGACCGGCTTCGCAAAAATTATTTTGACGTCCGTCTTGCTGATAGCTTTCTGGATAATCCCATTCTTCGTTAACATCGGCTTCAGCGAATATTCAAAAAAGTCCGTGATCGGTTTTAATCCGGACGTGTTTTTAGTTCTGACGACGAGTCCGACGAAGGCCTGCAATGATTATTATTGTTTTGAGTCTATGGGCATGGAATTCACAATTTTAGCTGTCCTGGGTGTGATTGTATGGCTTGGTGGCTTTTCGGTATCTCGCGGTAAGTTATCTATATTGCCGAAAATACGGCTTGGTTCTGCCATCGCAGTTTCTATGCTCGCCGGCGTTTTGCTGCTTGCCCTGGCGCCGTTTTTGGGAATTACAAATTACATACCTTTCGGCTCGTCCTTCGGAGCCGAAAGGTTTACATTTTATCTTATTTTACCGATTGCGATTCTCGGCGGTTCAATTTTGGAATTACTGAATGGTTTTGGTGGGAAAGACATGCTCTTGGGCGGGTTTTTGTTTTCTGGTTTGATGTTTGCGTTCCTGTGGAATTACATAGACCTTGTTAATTTTCGCGCCGCAGACTGGAACACCGAGGCTGCTCCTCTTAACTCAAGCGGACTATCAGACGTATACGATGTGCTGCGCGTTATACCAGACGGGCGGGTTATGACTTACGGAATATTCCAGGGCGCCATTGTCGGAGCAATTCCGGTTCAAACCGGCAAAGGCGTCATATCTGGCTGGCAACCTCAAAGCTCGCCCAATTACAAAAACGTGGCCGGAAAACTGGAAGATATCAGCGGGCAAAGCTTGTTTAACTTCGACATTTCGAACAAATTTGTTTACACTATATTCAAGCAAAGTTGGACTAGATGGATAGTCATAAATCTTTGCAGCCCGGAAGGCGCAACCGCAGTTAACTCAACATTCTCAAGGGACGGTCGCTATCTTTACGCGTGGCGCAATGGGAACGGCCAGGGCTGTTTGGTTTTATTGGAAGTCCCGGACACCGCGTTCGCAGAGACAATCGAACCAGTAGGCGTCGTTAACGATGACCAGAACATCAGGGAAAGCATCTACGATACCGAGAACGGATCGTTTGTGCATTTCACAAAAAACCTGGGCGCGATTCCTGCAAACGAGTATAGGATCGTTATCAACCGCGACATTGTTTGGGATAAAAATCTTGCAGAAGACATAGCAAATATCGCTGCGGCTGAGTTCAAGCCCCTGGAATCTAAAATAGGGTTCAATGAAATAACCGTGAAAGCCGCGACAGGCTGGACTCTCATCAAGGAAACGTATTATCCGTTATGGTCAGCATACAATGGGAAAGACAAATTAAAAATTTACGAAACCGATCTGGGCTTCATGCTGGTAAAATCAGAAGGCGATATAACATTGAAACTAGAAAAGCCGGTCTATTATCTGATGCCGGCAGTTGTCACTGTTCTTTATTTCCTGTTTATTTTATTATCCACGATCTCAGAGAAACCGCCCTCTCACAATCCCGACAAAGAACCTAATCCCGTCCTTTAAAATTTTTAGTTTTGTTGCCCCGACCCGCGGATAATAATCAATAGGTATTTCAATTACATTTAATCCGGCGCGTACGGATCGCGTTGTCATTTCAACTTCCCAGTCCAATCCACGGGATTTAATTCGCATATTGACCAGTATTTCTTTTCTGAATGCGCGCAGGCCTGTCGAACCGTCTGTTATTCGCTTGTTCGTTAAGACGCTGATCAACGAGGAAAAAACGGCGTTCCCGTAAAAATTTGTGTAGTCGTGATTCCTAACCCCGATAACCGTGGATAAAATTTTCTTGGTGGCTCCGAACACTATGTCCGCGCCGCGTTTTCTGTGGTAAAACCTTGAACCGAGCACAACATCCGCTTTACCGTCCCGTATCATTTTTAACATTTCCGGTAGCGGTTCCGGCGGATAAGTGCAATCCGCATCTATCGTCGCTACGACATCGCCTTCTGCGGCAGCGATTCCTGTATACAAAGCCGCTGCTTTGCCTTTGTTGATTTCGTGCTTCAACACTCTTACGCCCCTGATTTTTTCCGCTTCGCTGTATGTGTTATCCCGAGAACCGTCGTCAACCACTATTATTTCGGATTTTTCCTTGAATTTTACTTTTTTTACCCTTTCCACAGTCTTGCGTATTCCATTTTCCTCGTTGTATGCTGGAACGATTATGGATATCAAATTCGGCACCGATTTATATCTTACGGCTTTTTGAATAATAAGCATGGTTATAGCTTTCCTGCTCGCCTTTGCCAGCAGCCTTTTGCTTACCGGCCGTTTGTCCGAGAACAGGCTGAACTACGAACGGATATTTTATTCACTGGTACTCTCTTTCGCGCTCATTTTGTCGGGTGGCGTTGTCCTGAATTTCATCAGGCAGATAGGATCTGTCCAATTGATTGTTGTTAATCTTTTGTTGCTTGGCGTGCTGTTGGCAAAATACAAAAAATTTGGTTTGGGAAAACTGGAACTGGATTTAAACGATTATCTTGTAATGTTTGTTTTCGTAATCGCGTTTCTGGTCCGGGGCCTTCCGATAATTTCGGATCCGATGCCGTTCGGCAGTTACGACATAATACAGCATTATGCGATGGCAATCGAAACCCACGAACGCGGGTCGGTCCCGGATAATTTCCCAAAATACATGAATTGGTACGGCGCGTCCCAGGACAATGCCAACGGGATATGGCTTTACCCTCCCGGCACTGCGATAATGATGGCCTCTATGAAGTCGGTTTTCAGTCTACCGTGGCCTCAGACAATACACCTGTTCGCAGCGTTATTCGATTCGCTCAGCGTGTTGATAATTTACATGATCGCCGGGAGGCTGTTGAAAAACAAAGTCGCTGGTTTAGTCGGTGGGTCGCTATTCTCCATATCCGGCAAAAATATATTTTCATTATACTTCGGCCAGGTCGCATACGAATTGGGCATAATGCTGGCGCTGTTTGCTATTTTAATTTACATAATCGAAAGTCATTCACGAAGGCACAGGATAATTTTATCAGGCCTAGTGGGAGGCCTATCCTTTCTCGTCTCTCCGTTGGCGGCGGGCTATTTCATGTTCGCTGCCTTTTTCATATCGCTTTCCGAGTCGTGCAGATCTAAAAAATTATCCCACATAAAAGATTTCGCCGTTGTTGTTGCCGCTGTTTTTTTGGTTTCGGCGTTCTTCCTTCCAAAATTTGCGATGTGGTTTTCGTTTTTCAGCGCCAAACCTTCCGGGACGCCAGATTCTTTGAGCTTGCCGGATCTCGTATGGCCTTACAAAATGATTGCGAAACAGCCTGGTCTACCGGGCTGGTACTTTGACCCGAACGTCACTATGGGAACGCTTTGGCTGATCCTGCTTGTCATCGGTTTGGCGATAATGTTTTTCACGAAAATCGAAGGGAGGAAAATTTTAGCTCCATGGTTCATCGCCGATTATATATTAACTCACTCGTACATTTTATGGGGCCCTCTTGGGTTTGGTGTGTTGTACGATTACGCCGGCCGCTGGATGGCGCAATCGTCCGTTGTTCTCGCTTTGATCGCAGGCTTGATAGCAACCTACAAAATATCCAACAAAGACGGAAAAATTTTATTGTCGAGAAGCGACGGAATTTCCCTTGGCTACGCCGCGTTTGTTTTAATTTTATTGGTATACGCGCCCGCGAAATTGGCAGCCGCAAGCACGCTGTATGCGCAACCGCAGCGGATGACAACGAGTATGTATTCGCTAATGGGCGATTTACGGACGGATACAAAGGAAAATTCTGCCATGCTCGTTTTCAGCGCGAACGTACAAGCCGCCGACGAAAGGCGCGGGTTAATCGAGGCTTTGTCAAAAACGCGCGTCTACACAAATCCCAACGTTAACAACGATATACTAAATTTAACATTCACGCACACGTACACCGGCGGTTTCATAAGCTATCAAACGCGTTACATAATGTTCGACTACGGCGGTTTCGCCCGCGCGCAACAATTCGCAGACTACGTGAAATATTACAGAAACGCCGAAAACGCTTTATTCGGCAATACGCAACCGACATTTTACAACGACGAGGTGCGTGTGTACCGGTTGGGGCTTGGCTAATTTTCAGAAACAAATAAACATAGCAAATTATTTCAAAATCGCCGCGTGCGGTTTCCTTTCCAAAATAAATTCCATGTCGCCGTGATTTTCGAAAATATTTTTTGTTATCCTGTTGTTTAAAATCGCGAAAGACGCGTCGATCGCTTTGTTCGGCATCTTGGCGTATATTTTCCTTATCAGCAGTCCGCGCGAGATTCCTTTTCCAATCCGGCTTCGCCACATTTTTTGGTATCTTGAAAGGAAATTCTCATCAAACCTGTTTTTCTCAATCGCTTCCTTGAATATGTTCGCAGCAGCCGACGCGCATATCATTCCGTATATAACCCCTCCGCCGGTTAACGGCTTAACCTGCGCTGCCGCATCGCCGACTAGTAAAATTCTGTCGGCGTAGCTTTTCTGGAAACCGAAAGGTATCATTCCGCTAGACAACTCGTATTTTGTTACGTTAAACTTCAAAAGAAAATTATTAAAATTATGGACGTTGTTCGGGCCAACTTCGCCGGCTATTCCATATTCTATCGTTTTCCCGCGCGGAATTTTCCATGCGAAAAAACCGGGATACAATTTGTTGTCGAAATAAAGATCCACGAAATTATTGTAGTCGGCTTCATCGGTTATTGCCATTATTCCGTGCAATTTGTGCGGCGCCTCTATGCCCAATTTCCTGCGGATAAACGAATTAGAACCGTCGGCGCCGCAGATAAGTTTTGTTGTTAACGTTTTTCCGTCCGTTGTTATTATCGTGGCGCCGTTTAAATCCGTGGAAAAATCCAAAACCTTCGAGTTTGAAATTACATTTACTCCGAACTCCTGCGCGCTCTTGCCGAGAAAGTCGTCTAAAAGCTCGCGGTTAATTACGAAAGCGACCCTTTCCTTACGCATTAATTCTATAACTTTGCCAGAGGGCGAATGGAATTTAGCGCCGAAAACTTCGTGCTCATAAAAATCTTCCTTGACTTCCATTAGACTGAGAAATCTGGTTGAGTATAATCCGGAACAATGCCGTGGAAAACCGATTTTGCTGTGCTCTTCGATAACCGCGACGCGCAAACCGGCTTTCGAACAGTTGATTGCCGTGTTCAATCCCGCGGATCCGCCGCCGATAACGATTACATCATATTCAGTCATATTTATCACTTTATGCCGATATCTGATAAGCTGGTAATATGCTTGTTAACAAAACAAACTATAAATACGGATTAATATTTACGCAGTTGTTGCTGATTTTGTCCATTGCAATCATCGCACAAACGTGGATTAAAAACGGCGATTGGGTTAACAAGGCCGTAGATCTAAGCGGTGGGACCGAAATAACTTTAAGATTCGCCGGTGATTTGCCGGCTGATTTGGAAGATAAGATAGCGAACGAGTATCGTTTGCGCCCGCGCATTTTTCGAAGCGCTGACGGCGGGGGGATATCGGTAACTGGGAAGCAGGAGCTTAACGCGACCGCTTTAGTTAACTTTATCGAAAGCAACGGCGTTACTGTTGACGATTCGCCTTCGATCAGCTCCGTCGGTCCGGCTTTAGGCTCGTCGTTTTGGAAGCAGGCCCAACTTTCAATACTTTTCGGGTTCGTACTCATGGGAATCAGTGTATACATGATTTACCGTTCGCCTGTGCCGTCAATAGCGATAATACTCAGCGCAGCCTCGAATATGCTCGAGACGATCGCTGTCATGAATTTATTGGGAATGGAAATGTCTTTGGGCGGCATCGCTGCGTTATTGATGATGATAGGTTATTCCGTCGACACCAATGTCGTGCTAACTACAAGGCTTTTAAAGAAAGAATTCGGGATGGAAGATTTTGACAAAACCGTATCAAGTTCGATGAAAACCGGACTCACAATGAGCGCGGCGTCAATGGCCGCGCTTCTTGCGATAATATTTTTCTCCCCGGCGTCCGTATTAACGCAAATCGCGTCCGTGCTTATCATAGGGTTGTTTTTTGACATACCAAACACGTGGCTGCAAAATTCCGCGATATTGAGGTGGCATCTGCGTGCTTAGGGCGTACAAAGTTATTATTTTGGCGCTCTACGTGCTGGCCGCGCTGGCGTCGATAGGCTACAATTTCGGCAACGGCGTCACCGTGTCCGGCGGGGCAGGCATACTGAAAAGCGGCGGCGTCATATCCGACGTTGACGGTAGTTCGATAGCGTCTGTTAACGATTGGTATGATTCCATAGCTTCCGGCGACACGCATTTCGTCACGTTTGATGGAAATTCTTATGAATTGCGTTCCGCTCTTGTGAAAAATGTCACTGTTAAAGAATTGAAAAGAAACAACCTGGACTTAGGCATAGACTTGCAGGGAGGCACAAGAGTTTTGCTCAAACCCGCAGAAAAAGTTTCCGCGGATGTTGTAAACACCCAGATAATACCGGTGCTTCAGAGCAGGATAAATGCTTACGGCCTGCAGGAAATAGTTTTGCGTTCCGAATGTGATATAGATGGTTGCTTCGTTGTTGTTGAGATCGCGGGTGAAAGCAAGGACGTTATAGAGCGTTTGCTGGCGTCAAAGGGAAATTTCGAGGCGAAAATACCAATGGAGATAAAATTGTCTGGTGGGCGCGGTTCGTTGACAGTCGGCGGAAATTCGCACACGATCGAAACTGCTGGCACACAAATAAGTTTTCCGGCGGATTTTTCCTTGTTGAGCCAAGGAGATTCTATTAAACTGGACGGTGTGAGCTATGAAGTTCTAAACTACACAAACAATTCCGTTTTCTTATCAGCAAGTGTATTGCAAGGTAACGACATTGAAAACGTTTTCACAGACTCGACGCGCTCCGTTTTGCAGGCGACAAGCGGCGGCTACAGGTTTGCGTTTTCGGTTCTCTTGTCGCGCGACGGCGCTGAAAGATTTGCAAAGGTCACCTCGGGCATTGGTGAAGATCCGGCGCGCTCAGGCTATTTGAAATCACCGATCATTCTTTATCTGGACAGCAAGTCTGTAACGGATTTAAGCATAGCTTCGGATCTTGCTGGCCGCGTTTTAACAGAGATTTCAATCGAAGGTTTTCGTTCGGACAGGAAAGACGCCGCTGCCGAACGCTCCACTCTACAATCTATTTTGAAGGCTGGCGCGCTCCCGGTTGGATTGGAAATTGCAAATATCGAAAGCGTTTCCGCCAGCCTCGGAAGCAGCTTTATAGGATCCGCGATAAAATCCGCGGTTTTCGCCGTTGTCGCAGTTGCGTTTGTTGTTTTTATCCGCTACCGCAGTTTTAAAATCGCGCTGCCTATGGTTTTAACAAGTCTAGGCGAAGTTGTAATACTCCTGGGTATAGCCGCACACGGCAACAGTTTACCGTGGACAGCCGCGCTGGCCGCAAGCCTGGTTCTTATGGCGTTCACTTACCAGAAAAAAATACACGTTGAATTTATTGATTTGCTCGGGATATTTCTCATACCGCTTCTCGCGATTTTCGTTTCATGGACGGTAGACCTTGCCGTAATAGCTGGTATAATTGCGTTTATAGGAACCGGCGTAAGCCAGATGATTATCATTTCCGATGAAGTGGGCCGGCATCAATTGGTTCCTATATCCCCGTGGGAAAAAATAAAGAAGGCGTTTTCAATGGTTTTCGCATCTGCGATTACCGTGATATCCGCGATGTTCGCGCTTCTTTTTATCGGCGTCGGTCTGGTCAAAGGATTCGCGATAACGAGCATCGTCGGCGTTCTCGTGGGTGTTTTAATAACGCGCCCCGCATACAGCCAGATCGTTGAAATAGTTTTGTCGCGCAAGAAAAATTAATCGGCCATGGCGTGTATCAACGCATTCGTAGAATCTCGTTTGTGGATTGAATCCGTCGAAGAAATGAATTCTTCCATGTACGCCAGCTGTTTTCCGTAACGCTCCCGGAGTTTTTTTGTGAATTCCTCGTAACCTGCAAAAGTTTTGTGAAAAGTCACCATTACAAAAGTTTTGCCGCGCAGGCCCTCGCCGCTGGCAAAATAAACAACCTCGGGCATCTTGTTTATGTAGGCCGTGGCTTCGTCAATCACTTGTTTTTCAGAATGGTCGCGCCAGTCAAAAAACGTTATCGCCGAGATGGAAAGGTTGGCGGCCTTTTCATCAACAACCGCGCGATAACCTCTGATTATTTTATCCCTTTCCAGTCTTTGCCGTATTCTTGTTACCGTAGGCTGCGTTAATTTCAGAAGCTGCGCAATATGCTTGTCTGGTTTTCGCCCGTCTTTGAGAAGTTCAAACAAAACCTGCTTTTCCTTGTCCCGTATTTGCGCCATAGTATACAGTATGTATTCGCGCTATATGCATTTAAAATCTGATTTTTTGTGGATAACCTCTAAATAAATGCGCGGCGGCGGCAAAAAATCAGCATTAGCCTTTTATTTCATGCATTTCAAATAATCGCGGTTGGATCATGGAGACCTTTCCGGTCACTTTCGATGATATTCGCATGTTCCGCCACATCCAGAGCAGTTTCTGGAAAAACATAAGCGTTTAGTTAGGGATGAACGTTGCTTGAACGGCTCGGCAGCGCGACCAGTGCCGAGGTAGTCGGGTGTGGTGGCGTATTTTTAGCTTAGCCAGCCAAAATGCTGCCGCACCCAAGTTAGTTTTTTAAAAAGTTACACAAAGCTTCGCAATCAAGTAGTAACTTCGTTCTCATTCTTTATTTTCGATCAGCATTATCGCAGATGCCGTGTCGCCTGTTTCCTTTAACGCCTCCTCTGCGCGCTCACGGGAAACGCCGGTCTTCTGCATTATAATATCGATATCAGAACCGCTGTTTTCCTCAAAAACATCGCCGGTGACCTGGAATGTCGTTTTGCCCATCATCTCGGATTTTACAACTTGCGGATTTTTAATCACTATAGTTTTCTCGTCTGTTTTAATCAGAACTTCATCGGCTTCTATCTGTTTCATTTTCATGTCCTTCATTAATCGCTCAATATCACGCGGGTTGAACATACACGTTACTATGGAAAAAACGGTTTAAATCGTTAATAGCGTCGTTTTTCTGCGCGTGAACATGTGTTACCTCCACGTGAAACAACAGAGAGGTTAATATAAGGTGAATTAATAACTGGAATCCGAGTTAACAATATGGATTACGAAGAGCTTGGCTATGCCTGCGGTGTGCTGTGTGGCCGCGGCTTCATAAAACGCGGCAGGAACAACTGTGTTGGCCTTCACACGGATAAAAAGGATTTAGCTGAACAATTCGCATCCTCTTTAAGAAGCATAATCGGTTATGACATCGCTATCAAAGAGAAAAACATCAACGATAAAAGATGTTTTATAGTAAATATTTATGGTAGACCCCTTGTCTCGGTTTTTGATGGTATTGGGTTTGCACCAACGCGTAAAAAATGGTCGCTGCCAAGGACAACCTACGAAAATCCGGAATTCCGCAGCGGCCTCCTCGCAGGCTATTTTGATTCGACGTCTTTTGTCTATCTGAACCGTGAAAAGTTTTCAGTTTTAGGCAGTGGTTACAGGTATGTCCGCGTGACATCGGTTAACCCGTCCGGTCTTGGGGCAATTAAAAAGCTGTTATCGGTTGAAGGCGTCGAATCGAACCTCCATATCTCAAAAAAAGGCCTCGGTTATCTCGTTATACGGGGAAACTGGAGGTTAAAAAAGTTCTCCGAGCGCGTTAAACTCAGAACTCAAAAGAAAAACGCTGTTAATTCGTTGTTACAGCTCGGTTCTTAGTGTTTTGGTTGCGTCCCATAATTGTTTGATCTTTTCAAAACTGTTGCTATTAAAAGTCCCAGTATCGCGCCGGCCAGAACATCAATTGGGTAATGCGCGCCGATATAGACGCGGGAAACCGCGACCAGCACAGAAAACAAATAGAAAACGCCGGCATAGCGCCTATACTTTCCGCTCATGAATTCCGCCCAGGCAAATATCGAAGAACTGTGTGTAGACGGAAACGAGTACGTATTTATACCGAGTGCCGAAGGCGGCCGCGGCCGCATGAAAAATTCCTGGAAAAACATGGAAAAAAACGCGGTCGTAATTACCAGGGCAAAATAGTCCGCTGCGATCTTGCGCTCCTTTATGGCAAAAGGTAAAATACCAACCGCGATAACGACGAATGTTATTTCGCTGATAAACTCCATTAAGTACGCCACGTTGAACGCGCCGTAGCTACTCATTGAGCTAATCAGTATGGAGTCCAATGTCATATTAGTTGCCTATGGATATTTTTTCCGCGGCGCCTGTGGGTGTTTTTATCTGTATTCTTCCGCCACACTGGCACAGCCCTGTAAGCGGCGCCGAGGCGTAGACATTGCTGCAAGACGCACAAACAAAACCGTCGAACACGTTGCTTTGCGCTGGTTTAACGCGCATCATTTCCAACAACGAAGCCTGCCGTCCCTTGCCCAACAACTCGGATTTTGTAAACCCAAGAGCGATGAAAATGCGCTCGATCGGGGGAAGCAACTGGTTTTCGACATAATAGACTGGATCGATCTCTAGCCTCTTCTCTTTCACATATTCCGGATCCTCTGTGCGCTTCGACAAGAGCTGGTTGCCTTTAATTATAACATAGCCTACTCTATCGCCGACGCCCGGCGCGTCCTGCGAATTGCGTTTCTGTAATTTTTTGACAAGCTCGATATGCGGTTGTAAGCCAACATAACTCGTCGGGCTCTTGCTGACATTTTTCGTTATTACAAGCTTCTCGATCGGAATTTTGTTTTCTATTAACTCCTTCATGATCCCGTTAAAATAATTCAACGCCTCCTTTGTGTCGCCTTTTTTTAGTATGATATCAATCGTTCTGTTCATCGTATCGGATACAAGCTCGCACCAGTCCCTGCGGACTGTTTCGATTCCTTTCATTTCTATCCTGTCCTTCCAATGCCCGTTCTCTTTTACGAATTTCCACGCGGCGTATCGCTTCTTTGTCAGGATCAAAAAACTTTTGAATATTTTTTCGAATTCCATCTGCATTACGCCGGACAGTTCTCCGTTTATTTTTTCCGCGATCTTTGCCCCCAATTCCCAACCCTTGTCAAGATCGGTTTCCGGAATCTTAATCATAATCGAATCTGTATCGCCGTAAATGGGCTGGTAGCCGAACTTTTGTTCCACGGTCTGATTTACGCTTTGTATCAGGTAGCGGCCACAAGACGTTATCGCATTGGCGATATCCAGTATGTACAGTTTTGCCTTGGTGTATCCTGTGTATCCGTAAAAAGAATTTGACAAAAGTTTCAACGCTAGCTGCTTTGCGTCAAGCACGCGCAATTTTTCCTCGTCCGTTTCCTGTCGCATGGCCCTTTTCGTCTTTACACGTTCCTCGAGAAGGTTGCCTAAAATATTCGGTATTATTCCTTCTTGCACAGTTTTTGTAACGAACGTGTATCCGGCTGGTGTTTTTGTCGTGTCAGCATCGGTATTGCCGGTTACTATTGTGGTCGGGCAGATGTTATAGCTTCTGAAAATTGACGGGTACATGCTGCGAAAGTCAAGTACGACAACCAGACCGTCCGTGTGAAGTCCGACTTTCGGGGTTAAAACAAAACCGCCTTTCAAGCCTCGATCCTCTTTCTCCTTTTCCTTTTTTCTTATTTCCCCGGTGTCCGGTTTGCACGGTACAACGTAATTTCTTTTGTTAAACTCTCTCAATAGGATGTTTTCAACCCGCCCGGCTTCGCCGCCGTCCAAACTGTCTTGCAAAAGCACACCGCTTAATTTTGACAGCTCAAGATATTTATCGAGAAGCTTTTTTTCTGTTACCAGGTCCAGCGCAAGCTCGGCATCTTTGCGCGCATACTCGATTAATCGCAGTATCTTTTCCCTGTCCCCGCTGTTCCATAATTTAGATATTTCCGAATGCGCGACGTCGTGTTTTTCCTGCTTTAACAAAATTCGCGATACGTCGGTTAATCCGTAACGTTTGAACGAGAAATTTTTCTTTATCAATTGGTAACTGTCCGCAACAACACGACCTGGTATAGTAGAGCGCACGCGGTTTTTCATTATCTCCTTTGTGTACGCTGTTTTTTCGTTGCACCGACCGATTGTCCTTGGCACCCGCAAGATTTCCATACGTTTCAGGATAAATGGCATATCGAAATTGTTTATGTTAAAACCCGTAACTATGTCCGGATCGTAATCGTCTATGATCCCGCGAAGTTTTTCCAACATTTGCGTTTCATCGAGACAGCGTATAACGCTCCCCGTCTCGGCGCCGCGTGTTGTTAACACGACAGATCTCTGGTTGTGATGTTCCGGGTGAAAGGCGACGCTAACGATTATTATTTCGTCTTCCTGCGGGTTCGGCAACGCGCCCGATTTAGAAAGCGTTTCGATGTCGACCGAAAGGTATTTCATCTGCGCGTTCTTCGGTGATTCGAAGGGTCCGAGTTTCGTTATATTGAATGTCCTGTTCGTTTTGACGGTGTGGGTATTGACGTCGGAGCCGTCGGCCTCAAGCCATCCCATACCACTTACCATATGGTCTGCCATGAAGCGGTATTTAAAAAGTATGTCGGCCTCAAAAATTTCTCCAACAGCCGGGTGTGTTTTTAAAAGTTCACGCAGCTCCGAAACTTTTTGCGGGTTTCTAAGCGTCACCTTTAACATTTCAATCGGAACCGCAGAAAAGCCGCGGGGGAATCTTTTCATAACGCGTTCCTGCTTCATTACCGCGGGTTTCGCGGAAACAAAATTTTCCACGTCGCTGGTTTTTCCGTCCTTGGCTAAAATATAAAAATAGGGAAAATAACCTTTAACAAACCCGCACACCGTCCTGTTGTCCTCGTCTTTGCCGAATATCCTTACAACGGGACGGTCCTCGATTATCACATAATCCGTGTCCAATATCTGCATTCGCACATTCATCACACTATTATCGTTTTGCCTGATTTAAAAATCCGCTGTTGTTATCTCCCTTGTCTTGAGGTCAACCTCTATGATGTTGTCGCCGACGGCCAGAAACGTGTAGCCTTTGTGGTTGGTGAATCCGGGTTGCTGCGATTCGCCCAAAAAAACAATGTCCGTATCCTCGTCTATGGTATTTAACTCATAGTCTAATGTTGGAATTTCCAGCGAAACGTATCGTCTTTTGGAAAACACCCTAGATAAAATTTCTGTAGATTCGTTGCTGCGCAACTGCGCAAATTGTACCTTGAAACGTTTCCCGGCTATTTTCATTGTTATTTTCGCCTGTTGCGTTTTTATCGTTGTTTTCTCAACAACTCCGTTGTTGAGAACAGCGATCGTCAATTCTTCGCCGGAGGTTATGAAAGCTCCCGCGTTCGATACTTCGCCTCCGAAAAGCTTGTCTATTGTCTCGCCGGCTTTCCCGATTTCGCGCCCAAACAAAAGTTTGGCTTGCGTGTCGGTTTTGTTTATTTCTTTTTTTATAGGTAATTCCGGGTATACCAAATTCTCCGCAAACATCCTGTCCCCGGAAAACGTTCCGTTGACCGCGATTACGTCGTTCTCTCTTACGTCCGGCGCCTTTGAAATTACAACACACCTTCCGGCAAGGTCTTCGAGATAAAACCTGTTTTCCTCCGGTTCGCGCACTATTCCCAGAATCGTATTGCGCTGGCCTGGGCGCATCTTGTTTATCGATACTGTTTTGTCTTTCAGCTTAACAGCAATAAACGGCTCTAACAAACGAATTTTATTTTTATAGTATCCCAAAAAATCTCGGGCGGCCAGTTCCTTTTTTCCAACTGCTGCAGAAAATGTGATGGTTTTTTCTTTTTGCCTTATTTTTTCCAGCCCGTTTTTATCCAACAACATCAAATTGTTTCCCGGCGAAGTTTTGTCGTAATCGTTTTCTGTTAGCTCTTCGGCAACTTCTGGTGACACCATTATCCCGCGACCTAAAAATTTTTTCAGCAACGTTTTGTCCATTTCCAAACAACCCTCCTTCGCGGGCTACTCAAAATAAAAATCTTCTTTTAGCATTTCGGTTATGTTCCCCAGCGTTTGTTTTGAGACCAACAAACTTATTTCTTTTGTCCGTCCGTGCCGGCCTTTCGATGTTGTGCGCACGGATAATATACCAAGCATTCCCAGCTCTGATATCAGGTCCGACGCTCTCCGGGGACCGAGCACATCAAGCCCGCGTTTTTTGCAAACCCCCTTGTAACGCTCATACGTTTCGCCGGTGGTCTGATTTTGATTCTGGTTGTTCGCAATCGCCCACAATATGGCCTGTGATTGGCGCGGTTGCGTGCGTACAGTTTCCAAAATCCTATCAACATTGATTTTTTCTTGGGCCCTGTCGACGTGTGATTCGTCAAGGAATTGCTCGCCGTTTCTTTCCGCGATTTCGCCTGCCACACGCAACAAGTCCAGCGCGCGCCTTGCGTCCCCGTGTTCCTGCGCCGCAAGCGCCGCGCATTTTTGTACCGCGCCTTCCCTAACACCGCCAGAAACGAACGTGAGTTTAGCCCGCTCACTGAGTATGTCCCGCAGCTCCAGAGCGTTGTACGGGGGAAAAACAATCTCCTCCTCGTTCAGCGACGACTTGACTCTCGGGTCCAAGGTTTCGGAAAAAGACAGGTCGTTGGTTACGCCGACCAGTGTTAGTTTCGCATTCACTAGCTCTTGGTTAACTCTTGTTAGGTTGTAAAGGATGCCGTCGCCGACTTTCGAAACGAGTGCGTCGATTTCATCTAAAACGAGCAAAACGTTCTGTTTTTGCGCGTCCAGACTTTCATAGAAAATCTCGTAAAGCCTGTTCGTTGGCAAGCCAGTTGCCGGGACATCGTACCCGAACTCCTTACACAGCTGCGCCAGCACACGGTATTCGGTATCCGCTATCTTCTTCATCTTACAGTTTATGAAGATGGTTTTTATTTGTACAGAATTCTCTGCCGCTGTTTTCGTTAATTCGCCCACGACGTGCTTTACGCAAAGCGTTTTTCCTGTCCCGGTTTTACCGTAAACAAACGTGTTCGATGGTTTCTCGTTCCTAAGGCAGGGCGCAAGTATTGCCGCGACAAGCTCCATTTGCTTGTCCCTGTGCGTTATCATTACCGGGTCGTACGACGTTGCCAGTGGGTCTTTTGAAAGGAAAAGTTTCCCGCTTTTCAGGTACCCGGAAAAGATTTTCTGCAAAGAAGTCTGCGCCATCACAACCCAGATTTCATTTGAATTGCTGGTTTATAACCCTTTTGCCCTGGCACCAACCCCTTCGTTTCTACTGGAGCGTTTCCCAGTTGTCGTAGAACTTCTTGTATTTTGGGAACGGGCCGTTTTTGGGGTGCAAAAAGGATTTGGTTTTTGGTGTTTTATCGTATGGAAATATGTAGAACCCGGCCGGCTCGTTTTTATCCATACAAACAAACACGAGAAAATCGCTCCCCTTAGCCAGCTCGTAAAAACTGTTCTTCTGCTGGCCGCCTGCCGAAAAAACATAACCCGTGTCGCTTTTCGTTGCGTACCGCACCTTCACTTTTACAAGTTCGTGGTTCCGGATAGCGATTAGGTCTGGCCCGCCCTCAAAAAACAAGTCTTGCACAAACCAGTCGTTTAGCAACAGTTGTAACGAAGCGTGGTTTTTAGCTACAAGGAAACCAAGGTTCCGCCCTTTCAGCAACGGTGTATACATACTATACTATTACTATAATTACATTATATAATAATAACAAGGGACCAAAAACCAAGAAAAACAAAGACTCCAAACGAAACCAGCGGGTCACCGACGTTTTCATTGTTTTAGGTTGAGAATTTTCGCGTCGGTCTTCTCACCCACCATTAAAACACCAACCCAGCCTCCAGACACCGGCCCGGGGTAGAGAAGCTTCGTCGCCCCCAAATCATCAATACCGACAGCCTCGTGTATATGCGCGCTTACTGCTGCGTCCGGTTTGTTGTGTAAAATAAAGTCGCGTATTTTCTGCGAACCGACATGCGCGCCCGTGCTTATCCTGTCCAATTTCGTGTTCTTGGGAGGGTTGTGTGTTATCATTATTTTATGTTTGGTGTTTTCAACGTCGCTAAAACCTTTTTTTAAGCCCCGTTCCGTTTCTTCCTCTGTTGGTTCAAAAGGCGTTGCGAAAGGCGTTTTGGCACCGCCAAAACCGAAAAAACCCACGTCGTCGATTACCCGGCCGGCGCCGTGGATATTCACACCATACTCATCAAAAATTTTGTGCGTTTCAACCGGGTCGTGGTTTCCAGGCAACGCGACAACGGGCTTTCCTAAAGACATCAACTCATCGAGCACGAGGCGCATCATGTCTTCTCTGGAAAAACCCATCAACGACAGGCCGGTGTCGGTAAAGTCGCCCGGACACACGACAACATCGAAATCGAATTTTATGTTCTGCAGGACGCTGGACAGGGATTCAAAATCTCCGTGCACATCCGCAACGACGAGCACATTCATAGACAAAATTCTAACCCACAAGCTAATAAAACCCAACCGGAGATAGTTGTTTTATGGTTTTGGAAAACCTGGCCGGTTTCGAAGGTTTGCGGCAACACTGGCGCCGTATTTTTGTTTTCGGTTTTTTCGTGAATACCGTCTCGCTGGTCGTGGCCAGCGTAATATTTGAACCGGCGTCGGGTTTGGTTTCGTTGTTTCTTGTAAGCGCTGTGGCATTCCCGTTGGTAAACAAAATGTTCGAATCCGAAGAAAACCTGGACGTCAGCGGCGGTGAAGGTTTTTTTCAACGGCACGCAGAAATTTTAAAAATATACTCGGCGTTTTTTTTTGGCGTGCTTTTGTCAACAGCGATCGCGTATTTTGCAATGGACACCGCCCACGCCAACAACACGTTTAACTTTCAGCTGTCGGCGCTTAAAAACTCGGCGATAAGCGACCGCGCCACAGGCGCCACGTTCTCAACAAGCACGTTTAATGCCGTGCTCGCAAACAACATCAAGGTCGCGGTCGTGTCTTTTTTGTTGTCAATAATATTCGGAGCCGCCGCAGTTTTCATAATTACTTGGAACGCGTCGGTGATCGCCGTTTTCATAGGAATTCTTACAAAAGCGGCGGCCACACCGTTCATTGGTTTCGGAATACTCGCAGCGCCGCTCGCGTTTTTATACGGTTTTATCACAGCAGTCGGATCAATAGCGTTGCATGGGACACCGGAAATAATGAGTTATTTCGTGGCCGCCCTTGCCGGCGGTATAATTTCCGTTGGTTTGGAGCGGGAAAAAATTAGCTCCCCGCGTTTCAGGAAAGTCGCCAAAGACGGAATCACACTTTTCGCGTTGGCAATACTTCTGATATTTATCGCAGCCTCAATAGAGGCTTATTAGGCTGTTTAACCCTCAAATTTTTTATAGATTGTGTGCCCCGCCGACATCATGCGAACAGCGACGCGTCTGTAACTACCCGAACTTTTGTCGTAACGCCGCAACAACGTCCTCGACCTTGCCGAGTTTCGAAACAGCCAACGGTATCCCTTCAACGTCTGCTATGCGTTTCGCTATTTCATCAACCTCGCGTGCGCCATGGAGAACAATCAGCGCTGGGCGCAGGTTTGTGACCTTAATTGCTACCATCGGTGATCTTCCGGTGGATGTGTTTGTAAAAACAAGGGCGCGTTTTGTTGTTATTCCGTACAGTTTTACTAGGTCTGAGTAGGAAAACTCCAATATCGCGCGCAGCGAATCAACAATTGTATAACCGTAAACTTCGTGGCTTGAAGACTCTTTACCCGCGACGACAGAAGCGGACACCGCGTCACAAAACTCTTCGGTGCGCACGCCCTTGTCAAATTCTTTTATGTCGATAATCGCCTTCGTTATTGGTAGTTGGTTGTTGTTCTCGGAAAACTGTCGAGTTACTTTGCCTCCGGCAGCCTCGTCTATCATTATCATTGTGTTGACCATTTTCTTAACAACGCGTATGCCCGGAGATTTCCTGCGGCCGGACTCGTAATCTGAAATAACGGACGGCGTTATTTTTATGTTGCCAGCAAGAACACGCTGCGGTATTTTAAAAATGTTTCTCCATTTCTGGATGGTTTTTCCCGCGTCTTCAGAAAGCACGATTTCGCCCGCGATTTTTTTGGCAAGGCTCTCTTTGGCTAGCTGCCACTCGTCCATAAAAATCAAATAACAATACGCCCGGCCGACATATAAAAGCAACGTAGTCGACTTCGGCGAATATGTTTTACGCGAACTTTGTTAGGAATTCGTTGAACGAAAGCGCAGTTTTTTGCATTTTTCCCTCGTTTAGCCCGCCAGTCAATTGCTCGATGTCGAGCAGCCACCAGCCCTTCCTGGATATCTTCCATGCCAAAAAACCGCGACACCCGGCGCGTCGGCACCACTCTTTTAATGCATGAAGGTCCTCGTCACTTAATTTCACGTAATTTTTCCTGAATTTGCATTCAAACGCAAACACCGTGCTTCTTTTGGCCGCTATTATGTCCGGTGAGTAATATCTGGCGCCTGCGGTTAAATTTCCTGAACCAGCGCTCCGCACAACAGCGAAATCCCAGCGCCACAATAATTCAGCAAATTCTCTTTCAGCAGCCGAGCCTTTTGCGTACATCGGATCACACATTAATATTATGAAAACCAACCTAGAAATATGTCAGCCGAAAAAATGGCCGTCAAGGACGCCATGACCAGGCGCATAGCCACCATCAGCGAGTCCGCTTCAGTGCAGTCCGCTGCCGAGCTGATGAAAAAATGGCGAGTAGGCAGTTTAATCGTAATCAGAGGTAAAAACCCGGCCGGGATTGTAACCGAATCTGATATCATAAAAAAAGTCGTTAGTTCGGATTTGTCAGCCGCGAACATCGAAGTTAGGGAAATAATGACAGCGCCGCTGAAATTTTTAAGCCCTGATGAAAATCTAAACGATGCAGCGCGAAAAATGATAGCTTCGAAAATCCGCAGGATGCCGGTTATCAGCAAAGGCGAAGTTGTTGGAATCTTAACTCACACCGACATCGTTCGCGTGTCGCCGGCCATGATTGATATTTTATCAGAACGCGCCAAGATGCGCGAGTCCGAACCGCAGCTCGAAATTGGAAGCAGCGTCGGTTTGTGCGAGTCGTGCGGCAATTATTCGGAAATCTTAACATCAACTGACGACGAGTGGTTGTGCGTCGACTGCAAACAGGAAAAATCCGCGGAAGAATAAACAGAAACACGATTTATTAAACTGTTCCGCCAAAAAATCGTTATGGACGAAATACTTATCAGAGACGTAATGACCAAGAACGTTGTTTCTATAAACGAGAACGACAGCGTCAGAGTTGCGGCGGAAACAATGGCAAAAAACCGCGTCGGCAGCTTAATCGTGCGCAGCGAGTTCGGGCCAATCGGAATCGTAACAGAATCGGACATCATCAAAAAAGTGGTTAGTAAGAACGCGGACACAGAATCAACGAAAGTAAGCGAAATAATGAATACGCCAATGATCTTCGCAGCGCCCGAGCAAAACATTATCGACGCGGCAAGCATTATGATAACAAACCGAATAAGACGGCTGCCGATAATTCAAAACAACAAAATCGTCGGAATTATAACGCACACAGATATAGTCCGCGCATCGCCGGCCATGGTTTCTTTGCTCGGGGAGCGTTTGCGGATGCGCTCCACAGAAGCTGAAATTCCCAGGCGCGAATCGCGTGTCCGCGCTGGTGGCATGGTGGGAATATGCGAATGTTGCGGTATGTATTCCATAGACATGGAAACGTTTGACGAGGAGTGGGTGTGCGAAAAATGCGCCAACGAAAAACACGGCTTAAACCCCGAACGGAAAAAACACGGTTTCAAAGACTGGTCAAGGATGAGCTGATGGAACAGGTTTTAGTCGTTAATTCTGAAGACTTGCACCAATCGATCGGAAACAAAACCGGTTTCATCGAATTCGACAAAAAAATCTTGGATCTGGTAAAAACAAAAAGTTATTTCGTCGACCGCGCCGACGCGGAAAACGACGAAACGAAAAAACAAATCATACCGTATTGCATGGTAATTAGCAATAATAAAATCCTCGCAGTGAAAAGGAAAAATCCCGGCGAAGTGCGATTAAAAGATATGTTATCAATCGGAATAGGCGGCCACATTAATCCTGAAGATCAAGGCACTGACACAGTTTTTAACGCCGCGATGCGCGAATTAAAAGAAGAAACAAACTTCAACGGCAACATAATTTCACAAATCATCGGTTTCTTGTCGTTGGACGACACGCCCGTTGATCGCGTTCATTTCGGCGTGGTTTACAAAATGGACGTTGATAGCGAGGTTAAAGTTATCGACGACGGCTTGGAAGGGAGTTTTGTTCCGTTAACAGAGCTGTCGAATTTATCCGCTAAAATGGAAGGGTGGAGCAAGGTTTTGGCGGAAAGAAATCCGCGTCCTAATTAACAACGTTTGTCGGATCACCGTCTAAGAAATTTTTAATGTTATCAACAAAAATTCTTTGTTTGTTCACGCGCGCTTCTTTGCTGATAAAAGCTATCGGAGGATATATTATACAATTCTTGTATTTGTGTAATCTGTCAAGATCTTCTTGCTTCATTTCATCGGAATGGTCAAGAATGAACGTTATATCGCCTTTTTTGAGCCTGTTCTCCAGAGCGCCCAGATCTACAGTTTCCATGGGAACAGTGTTGACTATCATCGTGCCGGGTTTTATCTTGGCAAAGGCCGACTCGTCTAGAAACTTTTCCGTTTCCGGGGTCTGCGAAAAGTTAAGCGAAATAAAGTCGGCGACCTTCAGAAGTTCGTCTTTATCCATATATTTCACGCCCCTTGATTCGTAGTCTGGTTTTCTATTTTTAGACCAATAACGTACATCTGCGCCAAAACCTTGGGCAATTTCAGCAGTCCTTTTTCCTATGGTGCCCAACCCAAAGACAGCAAATATCTTTCCTCGTATCTCAGACGCGGACATACCGGCGAAGTCATAGTTATGCGTACTCGCCCTCTTCTTACCTTCATCCAATTGGCGCAATTCGTTCAAGACAACCGCCATTACAAATTCCGCCACACTATCGCTGCAATAGCCAGCTATGTTTGTAACAGGAATTTGTCTTTTCCTTGCGGCCGCCGTGTCTATCTTGTGGTAAGCCACGGCCAATGTTCCAATATATCTTAGTTTTGGGGCGGCATCCAACATTTCGTTTGTAACAGGTATAGCAAAGCCTACCAACAAGCAGTCAGCATCTTTTATTTCTTCCATTATACTCGGACTATCCTTCGGAAGGAAGATCTTTTTCTCTATGATGGAATCCAGTTTATGCCAATAATCTTTGTCTAAAGCGGATTCGCTGATATTCACAAAAAGGGCTTTCTTGAAAACCATATCATCTATTGACGTTCTGTAAATTCAGATACTTATTCGACAATCCAACCAAACCACAACCCTTATAAACCCAGTGTATCATAAGATCTTAGATTTGCACAGGTTAACAACGATCATAATCATCATGTAGTCGTTTACAGCAAACAAACAACGACGCAGGTTGTGAAGGCCTACGGGCCGGTTAATTCTGGGTAAATTTTTGCACAGCAAAACCTGTCAAAAAGTCATGGAGGAATGATTCAAATGGCAAAATTGCCGCAGTCAACAACAAAATACATAATCGAGGCCCAGATGGAGGCTGAAGGCATAGTCGAAAAACCGGACATCATCGGCGCAGTGTTCGGACAGACCGAAGGCCTGTTAGGAACCGATCTGGAATTGCGCGAGCTTCAGCGAACCGGCCGCATCGGCCGCATAGAGGTTTACATCACATCTTCGCACGCAAAATCTTCGGGAAAAATCACAATTCCGTCTTCTCTAGACGCATCGGAAACAGCTTTAATCGCAGCCGCAATCGAAACAATCGAGCGCGTGGGTCCGTGCAACGCGACTATACACATTACCAAAGTCGAAGACGTCCGAATCGCAAAAAGAAAGTACATCGTTGATACTGCTAAAAGGATTTTGCGCGAACTGGTTTACCAATCGCTGCCAGAATCTGAAGTTTTATCAGAACAGATCAAGCAGGAAATAAGGACAGCTGAAATAACAACGTTCCGTAACCTGCCTGCTGGTCCGGACGCTGCGAAAGCCGAGGACATTATCTTGGTCGAAGGCCGCGCTGATGTGTTGAACCTGCTGAGAAACGGCATTAAGAACGCTGTTGCAGTGGGCGGTACATCAATTCCGCCGGAATTGAAAGAAATAGTCCGTGAAAAAGAGATTACCGTGTTTTTAGACGGCGATCGCGGCGGCGACTTGATTCTGAAAGAACTGTTGCAATTAACAGACATCGACTATGTAGCTCGCGCGCCAGAAGGCAAGGAAGTCGAAGAATTGACTAAAAAAGAAGTTTTCAAAGCGTTGCGTGAAAAGATCTCAATGGACCAGTTACGATTAGAGAACAAGGAAGGCTTTGCTAAATATGAGCGCGCAAGGATAGAACGTTCGGAACGTGCCGAGAGTGCTGAACCAGCCGGCGAGGCCGAAGAAACGCCTGTGGAAAAACCAATACATCAGGAATACACCCACAGGTCGTCGACCGAAAAATACGATAACGACGAGCCGCGAAGGACAATAAAGATACCCAAAAAGTATGCGGACATATTCAAGGAATCTTTAGGCGAACTAGTAGGGACAAGAGCGGCTTGTATCTATGACGACAGTCTTAATTTACTGGGTCGCGTTCCGGCCAAAGATATCGCCGGTTCGTTGTCCGGTATACACGCCCATGCTATCGTGTTCGATGGTACAGTCAATAAGGAACTGGTCGAAATTGCCGAAGTTAACGGTGTGAAGTTCCTTGTAGGAACTGAAAGAGACAAATTACCCAGAACCGCCGTTATTGTAATAACAAAAGGAGCGCTGCAAGGTAAAAAAGGCGAGTAAAGGCTGCTACAAAGCGATAAACCCAATTACGAGTCTTAAATCTTTTATTATACTAAATTAAGCTATATTTAGCTTTTTCTATGTGATAATTTGTAATCTGAGTGTCGGAAATGGCGAAAATGGGTATCTCACCCACGTTAGGAACAACCGAGATATATCCGACAATAGCCGACAAGTCGACAATTAGATCAGAAAGAAAATATTTAGAACAAATTACAGTTTCCTTAAGGGGAAAACCGCAACATCCGAGTATACAGGACCCTCCGGAGTTAGTGTGCTTGACTTCAATTTTACAGCGTCAACTAGGGTTTCTCCGTAGAAACTCTCACGTTCCTTTGATATTATTTCTTTGAGCATGTTTATATTCTTTTCTGATCGTACACGCGCTATCGTAATGTGCGGAAAAACCTCTTTTTCCTCGGTTTTGAGCCCGATTTCATCAAGTTTCTTCGAAATCCGAGCGAAAAGCCCTTCAATATAGGATTTTCCTTGGCTAACACCGGCCCATATCACCCTAGGCACGTTTGGCGCCCCGAAGAAACCGAGGCCCTGAACACTCACGTTCGAAGATATTTCGTCTTCTAGAAGAGGTTTTAATGCGTCAATAACCCGTTTAACCTGCTCACCAGACAGATTACCTAGGAATCTGACCGTAAAATGTAGGTTTTTTGCCTCTACGACCTTCACGTCACCTTCACGTCCCTTCACGTGACGTTGCGCTACCTTCACGTTCATCTTCACGTGATCGTTTATATCAATCGCGAGAAAGTATCTATTTTGCATATTTGACGCCTGTAGCTCCATATTTACTTCACGTTACTTTGACGTTACTTCACGTGAAGTACTATTATCTTCACGTTACCGTAATATAAAGTTAACGCATCTTCACGCACCTTCACGTTAACGTTTATATATTCACGTGAACGTGATTATTACTAAGTGAACGTATGAATAACGCGCAAGCGGACATGTATAAACCCGCGTGGAAAGAGAACCCCTTCTCCCTTAAGATATTTCCACAACTTTTCGTAGGATATTCCGAGGAGTTAAACACCCTTGTCCGCAGCATCGAGAACAATGAAAAAGTTGTTATGCTGATAGGCCCTACAGGAGCGGGCAAAACGACCCTGCTGAAAAAGCTTATCGAAACCGCAACCAGCGATTACGTGGTTTTGTACATCACCAAACCGCCGCAGGATCCAATCGATTTCGTCGGGATTTTCAAAACAGTGTTAAAACCTTCGTTTTTCGACAAGTTGTTTTCACGTGACAAGATAACGCTTTATGATCTGCCGTCTTACGTGGTTCGCAAGCTCAAAAACAGGAAGATGGTGCTGCTGGTTGACGAATGTCACGAAGCGCCAATCGAAGTTTTAGAATGGGTTCGCACAATCGCTGACCAGATCAACAGCCTTTCCGTTGTCATGGCCGGTTTGCCAACCCTTGAAACGATGCTGGAGTTGAAGCTTGAAACGCTGTTGAATCGGGTCACAGTTCACATTGAGTTAACGTCGCTTTCACGTGAAGAAGTGGAAGAACTGATCCGCAAAAGAATCGAGTTTGCCGGCGGACTCGGAACCGGCCCGTTTTCACGTGAGGCGATAGACGTAATTTACGAGCGTACCGGCGGATTTCCGCGCAACGTGTTAAAAATGTGCGACGACCTCATCAACCAAAACAAGGGCAAAACGCCGATAATAGACAAAGTTACAGCCGAAAGTACAACGCCGCCCGAAACCGCGCCCGTCAACATTAACTTCATTGAAACGCTGCCCGAAAAACAGAAAGAAATCCTGAAGATACTTATAACAGGCCCGTTAAATCCCACGGAAATAGCCGAAAAAATAGGCATGGAGGATTACAAGACGGAAAACCACGCATCCAGGTCTGTGAACAACATTTTGCGCCGCTTAATGGATGAGGATTGCCTGTTGCGCGAGAAGCGTGGAAAAGGCTTCGTTTACAAATTGTCTCCGAAAGTGAGGACTCTGTTGGCGGTGTCGTAAACTAGCTAGAAGCATACCGCGTTCCAACTGAAGCATGCCGTATACTGTATCGGCATGCTTCTAGTTAATACGGTATGCTTCAGTTTCAAAGAATATTTAAAGGATTGGAACCATAATTAGAGTTATTGGTGATTTGATTGGCAGGAGAAGAGAGGATACGCGCAAGAAATTTTGTTGGTAAAATTGTTGTTTCTGAAGAAACCGGCCGCAAATTCGGAACCGTAGGAGACATCAGTTTCATAACCGAATCCGGCGAATTGATGAATTTAGTTATGGTCGACCCTACAAAGCACGCTGACAGTCTAAATTTACAGGAAGACAAGAAAGGTCGACATTTGATCCCGTTCTCGTCCGTGAAATCCGTAGGCGATTTCGTTATAATCAGCGAAGAAGAAGTTGCATAAAGCGAAATCACACCTCAGAAGTGAGGGAGAAGAAAACTTTCCTGTTTCTTCTAATTTTCTTTATTTTACCCAGGTCGCATAGCGCATTCAATCTTTCTGAAGCGGTGTTGCGCGATATTTTAAACTCCGCAGCTGCAGAGTCAGCGGTCATTTCGCCCTTGCCTTTTAACAATAACAAATAAGCTTCGTCTAATTCAGATTCAACTTTTCCCACAATCTTTTCAAGATCCTTTCTAACGCTAGCCGGAGCGCCGGGATTCATTTTCTCCATAACAGCGTATATTTCATTCATGGTTGGCAGCGAATTAACCCGCGCGCCAATTTCAGGCAAATAGGAAAGCTTGGAATTCATGTCCTTCATCGTTTCAAGCATGCCCGAAAGTATTTCGTGCTCTATAACCTTTTTCTGGATCGGGTGTTCCGAAATCGCCTTGATACGCTCTTCCATGTTCTCGACTTTGTTTATCGTGTAGTCCATGTTCCCGCCTTTTCTGAGAAATTCCTCAAATTCCTCAGGCGTCATTTTGACAGCGTTATTGTCCGGCCGGGCGATGTCTTGTTGTACAGGCGGTTTGACAGTCTCTTTTTTGCCGAAAAACAGCGTTTTAAGAGAATCTATGAAGCCCATAATCTCACAACTGTCGGAACCGGCCGACAAACGAACTGTCGGTTAACCGACAATTAGAATTGTGTGTTTTAGCTAATAAAACCAGTCGCCCGGTTTTAATCCCTAACGCCATCGGGCGTGACCTTGAAAACAGCCTCGCCTTCCGGCAGGTGCGGCGAATCGATTAAACGTGCGATTCTCTTGTCCTCCTTGCTTTTACGCAGGTAAAATCTCACGGTCGAAGCGTGCCCTAAAATATGTCCGCCAATAGGAGCAGTCGGGTCGCCGAACATCATGTCCGGTCTCGCCATAACCTGGTTCGTTACATAAATAGCGACATTGTGAGTTTCCGCTAATCGCAACAGTTGATGCAGATGCCTGTTTAATTTCTGCTGCCTTTCAGAAAGCGTGCCCCGGCCGGTATAATCCACGCGGAAATTCGACATCAAACCGTCAACGACAATAAGCTTGATGTCGTTTTTTTCAATTATGTCTGCGGCTTTTTCCGCCAGAAGCATTTGATGATCCGAATTTAGTGCACGGGCTACGAGTACGTTTTTCAAAGTTTTCTGCGGATCCAAACCAGCGCCTTTGGCCAGCTGCTCAACGCGCGCAGGACGGAAAGTATTTTCGCAGTCTATTAT
>JACQNY010000064.1 GCA_016202795.1 Candidatus Aenigmatarchaeota archaeon | reverse complement strand
TCATACACGCCTCGTCAATTTTCACAGCTGTCGCGGAATGCGGGCTGCAGTTATACAAGTTCGGCAAGACAGCGACAATACCGCTGCCGGAGAAGACAGGCGGCGTTTTGCCAGCGTCGGTCTACGACACGATCAAAGGAAATTTGTCGCTGGGCTTGCACACGCTGCTGCTTTTGGATATTGATATTGAGAACAACAGAAACCTTTCGTTAAAAGAGGCTTTTCAAATATTGGAAAAATTGGACAAGGACAAGATTTTAGATGATAAAAAACTAGTTTTGATGAGCCTAATCGGATCGGAGAAACAAAAAATAACTTACGGCACAACAAACGAGTTGGATGAGTTTGACTACGAGCTACCGGTTGTTTTGATAATTCCGGGCAAGCTGCATTTTGCGGAAGAAGAAATGCTAAACTCAAGGTTAAATAGGTAAAACCAGTAATAATCTTAGGTAATGGTATTGGCTTATCAAAGTAAAATCTCTTCTCAACTTGAGCCTGTAGATAGCCTTGTCGAACAGGGGCTTACCGTTTTACGTACAGGCAAACTGGGCAAAGAGAAGTATGATGAGCCCAAATTAAGGCTGACCGGCGGTATATCATTTTACCGGCGCGCTTCGGACGCTTTTGATAGACTACATGAACCCGGCGAAAAAGCGACAGCCGAGGAAAAAGCGGGTTATAACAAAACCAAAGGCACATTAGAAATTCTTAGAAATGAATCCAGGGGTTATGCGAAAAGAATAATGGAAAACACAATAAGGCAGGCAGAGGGTTCTGCGTCCTCGTTCAAAAAACAGACGGACAGGGAAAGGAAAGGAAGAAAATTACTGGGCGTGCCTTTTGCGCGACGACCCTCATCAAGCAGTGTAGACCGCGCTCTTTTAGGTTACAAGATGAGTGTAAACTCCTCCAGCGGTTATGCGGATTCTATAGCTAATTTATTAGACGTGGCGGGCATTTCAACACGTGAAGACGAGATTTACGCCAATGGTGTGGTAGTAAGATTCAGAGAGGTCAATGAAACTTTGGACAGGCTCGGAACAGAGCACACAGGGTATGTTTCAGGCGTATCAGAAGGTAAGGCGTCAAAGACCCGGAAGAAAACCGAATCAAAAGCGCAACGCGACCAGAAAAAAGCGGACGAAAAAAAGCGCAAGGCAGAAGAGAAAGCGGCAAAGAAGTATGAGGACGGCCTTAAGAAAATAGACAAACAGTGGGAAGATGAGCAAAAAAGGCACCTCGCCACGATACGCAAGAAAAAATGGTTCTGACGAGTTTTCCCGAAAACCAGCTTAAATTCTAAAAGAACTAAATTTTTCTATGGTGAATATCGGAGCGGAGCAGAGGTTCAGACGCGTCCAACAGGCTGTTGAAAGGGCTCATGATTATGCCGACAAACGTGATTACAGGAAAGCGGCGTCTGCTCTTGAGCAGGCCAGCGGCATGATACCAAAAAGCAAGAAAGACCCTTTTTATCAAGCTTACACTTCTCTTAGGTCTGAAATCGGCGTAGTGGCGTCCCAGGTCGCGGAAGGCCTTGGAGCGCAGTACACCAAATCATATCAACAGGCCTCTGAGGAGCTGAGAAAATTAAAAACACTGCCAAGCATCAAGGCCGAGGATGCGAAAGAGGCAAAGAAAAAAATCAGGTATGTTGAGAATCATGTTGCGCAATACACCGGCGGACCCGCTATGCCAAAGGAAATAACGAGACCGATGAAAGCCAACGCCAAAACCATTGCCAAATTAAAAACCGAACTGGAAGACCTTGCAGTAAAGAACGGTGTAAGATTAGACTGGTCAAAAGACTGATTTTATTTTTCAACCCGTTGCATTAAGTGTTCCATCTTCTCAACAAAGCGCGTCGCCTTCTCGACAAGCTCGTCGATTTTTTCCGGTTTCAGGATTTTTAGTTCTCCGTGCTCCAGCGACTTCCACGTCCTGATAACATCCTCGTAGTATTTCACATATTCCGGCGATAATTTTCTTTTGCGGACGAAGTGTATGCGCAGCTGTTCTGGAACATTTTTCGGCGTCGGCGGCGAGACGCCTACGCCCATCAAAGGGGCCTGCGCCGCGTCTACTACGGCAGAGGATAACGCATCCAACACAGACAGCGTATGGATACGTTCTATGCGCAGCAAACGCAACGGAGACTGTTGTATCAAAGATTTCATGGCCTCTTTTGTTCCTGGCACGCGGCCGCCCATCAAAAGTTTTTTCAGCGGCAGGAAAAATCCTGACGGATCATACAGAGGAATGCCGTCGCGTATTTCCGTGAACGTAACCGGCGATCCGTGGCGAATCAACTCCCAATAATCAGACAATTTATAAAATATAAGATCAGCTTCGCTGCTCAGGCTGAGCGACTTCGCTATTTTCTGCGCCTCCAGTTTTATTTCGTTCGTAGTTATCGAATCTACTTGGTTTGTGTCGTCGAGAAGGAATATTATCGTATCGCCTTCTTTTCCGGAAGACGAGGTCATCCAGATCGATTTGACAACAGTAGGATATTTTTTCGTTAATCTGTCTATCAGGGATTTTGTTTTTTTGGCGTTCATTTTTTAACCTCTTTTAGAATTGCGGCAAGATTTTTTGCGTACAGTCTCGAAGTGTAAATATCCTTTTCCGTCACCTCGTTAAGGAGATTTTTGTCAGACGCACTTTTCATTGATTTTATTTTTTTCAAGACATCCAGATAGCCTTTCGATACCAGGCCTGTCCTGATTAATTCTTTTTCAACGAAATGCAAAATGTTTTTCTCATTGACCTTGACGCCCTTCTTTTTCAGAATATTTTTGCAGGCCGTGAACGCCACGCTGTTCGATTCTTCTATCATCTCCTTTTTCTTTTCGATTTCCAATTCGGTGAAAATTTCTTCCATGCGGTAAATGAAGTTGCGCGCCTTCGAAACCCAAGCGTCGATCTCCTTGGCGGATAATTTTGTAAGCTCGCCGTGATCGATCTTCCTCGTTACGGCGTAGAAATCGTCAACAAGGTCAACGTAATAATTTTCAAGAATTTTTTTGGAAACGAAATTTTTCCGTAACGCATTTCCTAGATTTTTCGCGGACGGCGGGGCTATTCCGTAAAACATTAAAACAGCCTGGCCTGACTCGACCATAGCGAAAAGCAAATCCGCTGTAATGTCCTCTAAGAATATTTTTCGGACATCTTCAAGCCTAGAGGGCGCGCGCTGGATCAGCATTTGCGAGCGTTCCATTGTTCCAACCATGCGGCCTTCTTTTAACAGCCTGCTTAACGGCTCTACATAACCCGACGGATCGTATACGGGCATGGCGTCGCGCATTGAAGTGAAAACCCAAGGCTCGCCTGAGCGAAGCAAGTCCCACCAGTCCGTCAATCTTTTCGCGGGCTGGAAATGGATGTTTATTTTTGTTTTTTCTTTAACGTCGTTGCTGATCGCTGAAATACTGTCCGTGATTTCAGCGAGCTCGCCGCCGGATATGTCTGATGTAGCGTCGTCGACCAGCGTCATTACGTCTATATCGGAAGTCGGTTTTGCCTCGCCGCGCGCGAACGAGCCGTAGATCCAGATGGCTTTTATTTTACTTCCATAACGAGATAAAATTTTAGAGCAGGATTCCTTGATAGCGTCGACGGGCTCGTATTTCATAATATAACCTTTTCTTTGATAAAGAAAAGCTTAACCAAAAGAAACCTTCCCGGAAAGGAAAGCTTTTATCCGTGGACTGCAAAATATTGTTGTCGGATATGGTAGACCAGTACGTACAAATAAGCGCGTCTGTCACGGCCGCGCGCACGGTTTTAGAAACTGGTAAGGATCCAATCCGCGTAATAGGTCGGGCGGTAGAATACCTAAAAAACGCCAAAGACGAATTGCCTGCAACAACTCCGCCAACAGGAACGCCGGATCACCAAAGATATTCTACAGCGCAGCGCATGATCAACGATCTTGAAAAGGAGATCAAGGGATATGCAAAAGCGTCTGTGGCTGACCGGGTCAGCAAGCTTTATTCTAAAGCTGATGGAATAAGAGGCTTTGTGGACGCAGAAACAACAAGGTCGAGGCCGGCCAGGATTTTTTCAAGGGTTACAAACATTCGTACGCCAAAAAAAATCGGTTCCGGAATAGTTTCTGCGCAGGACTATGCAAAAGAGTCAAAAACTTACCTGACAAGCATGATCCAAAGCTTGGACGCCGCCGGCTTGAAAGGACCGGAAGAAACGAGGTACCAAGCAGAATTGGAAACAAGAATAGCCAACGCAGAAGCGATGCTTACCGCACAACAAGCCAGGCATGACGGATATATTAAAGATGTTACTAGTGGTGTTGCAAGGCAGGCGGTTGGGCATAGGCCAGGCGAGAAAAAAGCCAGCAGGACAAGATTGAAGGATCTAAAAAGACGGGTCAAAGTCGAGGGTTTGAAAAGAGATCTGGCAGCACTTTCAAAGCGCCGTGTGTAGTTTAAATACGTAAACGCAGAATTAGTTTAAAGGGCGATTTTAATGGAACTGTGGACAAAACAAAACCAAATTTTCGCTTATTTTTTGACGCTGTCGCTCATTCTTCTTCCGTTGATGGCAGTTGCGCAGCCCACGTCAGGCGATTTAAGCAAGTCTTTTGCAAAACTTTTGAACGTACCTGAAAGCACAATGACAGGCGCAAACCTTGTCTGGTTTGTCCTGATTCCATGGGCGCTGATGCTGATCATAGTTTACGGCATACTTGACGAAATAAAACTGTTCAGGAAAGGCGGCATAAACTTTGCGATCGCGTTTCTGGCAACAATAATGATGATACCAACAAACGTTTTGGGGCAGATAATCATCGGGATATACGGGGGCGGTTTAACGACGCTTGTTGTGATTGTCGGCATATCCATACTGCCAAGATTTTTGGATGTTTTCGGGCCTAGAACCGGATTACCAACAGCTGTTCTGGAGATTTTGAGCGCGGCGACTTATGGTTTGATGATGTATTTTGTTTTCGGGTTCCTTACAGCACAAGGTGCGGTTTTGGCAGGTTATTCGTGGCTGAAATGGGTCATGACTGTTGGCGTGCCGTTGCTTGTGCTGTTTAGAGGCTACTTGGGAAGACACGCCCCGTTAAGCAGGCAGCTTGGGGCTGAGAACAGGGTTGTGGATCAGGAAATAAGGGCTGCCAGAGAAGAGGTAGAGCCTTTAAGAAGGGCTCTTGAAAACCTTGCAAGGATCAAAGAGCCTGCTACTGCAAATCTTTTAGCAGGTTATACGCCTGCGCTTCAGAATACTGCAGTCCAGGATATTATCGATGCGGGCGGAGCTGACAGGGGATGGACGCCTGCATGGCTGAGGGCGAGAACAGGCAACGAAATAAGAGAGCTTGCGAGACGACTCAGGGTCTAGATAAACACATTAAGGCTGGAAGACCAAATATTCTTTTATGAATAAAGTTTTTCTGAGCGCAATTGTTTTTATTTTCCTGCTTTCATCGTTTGCTTCCGCGCAGTCGACGTTATCTGAAGGCACGATAAAATTCTGGAACACATGGTTTAACGTCCCTGCAAAATACCTGACTTCGTGGGGCAGCATATTCACATTCGCTGTCGCGCCTGTGGTTATTGCGCTGTTTTTCGCCTATGAGATCTGGAAGGAGCTTGGCCTGTTCCATTCCGGTGCGGCGAATTTCTGGATCCCTGTTCTGCTCGTGTACCTTATGTTGGGGAACGGTTTCTGGGGTTATGTGGATCTTTTCATATCAAGCACGCATATGATACCCGCATTGGTCCTGTCTTTTTTTGCATTACAAGTAACAGGGAAATTGCGGTCCAAAGTGTCATCGTTCGGCTATTCCGGAATATTCGGCGGAGTGCTGGGTTATTTGCTGGATGCAATCGGCATTGGCGTTTTCTTCGGTGGTATTGGTTTTATCATTAACAGGGGCAGCTTCGGCCCGCTTGTTTACATTATGGCCTCGGTTGGCTCAGCTCTGGGACTTTTGCTTTTGTGGTGGGACAAGAAGGGCAGGAAGACTGGCGTGCTGAAGAACGTTATGGGGCAGGAGGATGTTATGCGCGATCAGGAAAAGACGCTTGAGCAGGCTTTGAAGGATTTGAACCAAAGGCTGCTTAAGGCAAGCGGCGACGCCGAAAAAACTGCGATCGAGGATGAGATGGCAAGGATAAACCAGCGGCTTGAGCGTCTGAAGGCGAGGGAGGCTGCGCTCGAATTGAGCGCGGCTTGATCGAACATTTAAGATTTGAACGGAATAACTATTATTATGATGTTTTCAGTCCTTTTTCAAGGAACGTCAAATTCTGTCGCTTCAAGCATTTTCAAAGTCCTGGAAAAATACCAGGCGCAGGAGCTTATTGTTCCTTTCTTACTGACATTCGTCATTGCTTACGGAGTTTTGGACACGATAAACATTTTCAAGAAAAACAGCATCAACGCGATTGTCTCGCTGGCCATATCATTTTTTGCGATATCCTACGGTCCGTACGGCTCTATGGGCAAATTCCTGACACAGCTATACGGAACAGGCGCTGTTGCGCTGGCAGGCCTTGTCATACTCATGATTATTCTGGGGGCGTTGAGCCTTGGCGGTGAAAGAAGGCCGGGTGTGGGAATTTTCGGCAGGCTGTTTGGCGTTTCTGGCGGGGCCATAGGCGGCATCATTGTGGTTGTTGTCATGATATTTTTGCTGGCTTCGGGATGGTTCCAAAACGTCGGCATAAGGCTTGACCCGGATACTACTGTGTTGTTGATTGTGCTGTTGCTGATCGTAGCGCTGATAGCTGTTGTTACACATCCCTCGAGGGCGAGAAGCTGGATGCATGGATGGTTCCCGCCCCACCCGGACGACGAGCGTTGGTAGAAATAAAAGCTAACAGGACGAATTGATACTATGGTTCAGGACCTTTTCACGCCGCTTGTAGGGAATTTAAACCAGATCGGCTTTTACAAGTTCGTATTGCCTTGGTTATTCACTTTAGCCATAGTTTACGGGGTTCTTCTGAAGGTAAAATTATTTGACGAGAAGCAGAAAGCGCTGATAGGCGTGATCTCCATTGTGGCTGCGTTCTTCGTTGTTAATTACACGCCTGCCGGGTTTGCGCTGGATTCGTTTTTCACGCAGGTGTTTGGCGTAGGCATCTTGATCCTAACTGGCATTTTCGTGGTTCTTTTGTTGATGGGTTTAGTCGGGTTGAAAGGAGAGGACATATTCAAGGCTGAGAACATCAAGGGCGGAGGCCTCGCGATCATACTGCTGATAGCATTTATAATATTCCTGCTTTTCACCGTGGGCGGTATAAAAATATCCGCGGACCAGTTGTCAATAATAGCCGTGATGTTATTCATGGTTGTCGCGCTGGCGTACATTGCAAAATGACCCTTTTCCTTTGAAAAGAAAAGCCTCAACGTAAAAGAAAAATTTAGTAAGGAAAGGATGATATTAAATAGTTACAAGGAGTATCGTAGATAATGGCAACATTTGACTTCATAGGGTTGCAAAACTCACTAAAGGCGATGGGCTTTTACGATTTTGTGATGCCCTGGCTGCTGGCGTTTTCAGTGACATTCGGCATTTTGCAGACCGTTAATATATTTAAGAAGGGCACAGCTAACGCACCGAACACGTCGGTTGACGCGGTAATTTCAATGGTCGCCGCTTTTTACCTGACACTTTTCACGCCTTACTCGGGCTTTTTGTCGTCATTTTTCAGCAAGCTGTTCGGCGGAGGCATTATAGTTTTGTCGGGCGTTTTGGTCTTGTTGATGTTTGTCGGAATATTCGGCTTGAGAATGGACAGCTTCTTTTTTGAAGGCGAAGGCGCTAGCAGAAAAATAAAGGGCATAACGTATTTCATGCTTATAGCAGCGTTTATTGTGGCTGCCGGCCTTTTCTATAACGCGAATCTGGGCACCTTCCCGTTAGGAGATTTAAGCATTAGTAACAGTGGTGAAATTCTTACCGCTCTGGTGTTTTTCGGAATAATATTTGCTGTGATATGGTTTGTGGTGCATGAGGGTAAGGGAGCCGGCAATGAGGAAGCCGCCGCTGCGCCTGCTGCAGGAGCACCAAGGCGTTAATAGAAAAATTATTAACAAGCAGAAATATCTAAGCTCCGCTAACAAAATTTTTATTGCTTGTTCCCGAACTTCTGCAAGGATTCGTTGACAGCGCGGACAGAATCAATCATTGACGGCAAAGTTTCTTTGAAGGCTTTTTCTATCGAGCCGATACGCGCGTCGATCTGATCGAGATTTTCGTGGTACTGGTCGAGTTTGCCTTCAATGCCGCCGGACGCTGCAGTGCCGGATTCCTTTATAGTGCGCATCTGCAGGTCGATGTCATGTAATCGTTCATTAACAGAGTCGAAGCGCTTTTCGATGGCGTCGATGCGAAATTCAAGCTGTTTCCATTTCTCCTCGACCACGGCTTCGACGACTTCCTCGATCTCTGTCGTACTGGTCGCGCCGCTCAATGCCACAGGAATTTCGGCCATCTCAGGTATTGCGGGCTCCCATTCTGTTCCTGCCTGTTGTTGTGGTTGTTGCGGTTGTTCAACAGGAAATTCATAATCGTTCTGCTGCGGCTCGGGAACGTTGAAACCCATCGGCTGCGTTTCCGGCATCGGCTGCTGCATTGGCTGGTGTGGTTGCGCAACGGTCTCTTTGACCGCGGTCATGACAGCGCTGTCGTGACCGGCCATTGAAGCGGAAAAATTAGGATCTTGCGCTGCCGGCCGCGGCATATTAACCGGGAGCGGTTGCGCGTCCTGCGCTTTCTTTTTAAACAGCCACATGGTGATTACCTAATTAATTTTGATCGACACTTAATAAAAGCCTTTCCTCATGCCTTTTGAACTGTTAGTTGGAGTTTAAGTTCTTCGAGCATTTTCCTTACTTCCTGTATGGTTATGAAGTTTGATTTGATAGGGTTGATCAAATCGATGAAACCTTGTATCTCGCGCAGCTCCGTCTTCGTCGCGGCGCGTTCCATCTGTTTTGTAAGCTTTCTGGTGTCGTCCTCCATTTTCGCAATGCGGGTTCCGATTTCGTCTATTTTTGCGTTTAATTTGTCCGAATTGACCTTGGCCTGCTTAAACTGTTCCACAGCGGTTTGGTCGATGCCAGATAACACAGATTCTAGGCTGCTGATCTTTTGTTCTACCAGCCGCAAGCGTTTAGAGTTGTCGTTGAAGCGGCGGACCAATTCGCCTACGACGACCTGGACGTTTGCGGGCTTTTTGTCGAAAACGGCCATAATACCAAATACAATTTAGATAAGGGGCAATAATAATATATGGCTCTCCAGTTCGAGTACAATCCAGAGGATAATTCTATACGTTTAAACACGCTCGGGACTTTGTACGGATCCAGCATCGAGGATTTCGAGGCGATAATGGCGGCCGCCATTGATAAAATAGTCGAGGTCAAAAAAGTTTCGCGCATCATACTTGCAGAGACGCGCGAATATGAGTACGATTGGGAACAAACCAAGCTTTTAGTCGAAGTAGCCAATGCGCTCGACGAAATTGTGCGCGGCCGCAGGCTGCTGGGCGTCTCTAATTTATCGATACCGAACTGCGACCGCCATACAGCTGAGCGCAGCCATAACGTGCAGCGTATTGTTGTGGATTTGCTGCGGCGAGATCCTATAGGCGCTTATGCCGAAGTCCTGCGTGAAATACGTCAGGCAAAAATCGACGCCAAAAAAAACCCTTACCACATACAGTGCTACGCGCATTACGTTAACAATTCACTGGCGCAGATACAGAGAATACTCGAATCGACGATGCTAATACAGATGGTTAAGGACAATGTTGCGGGCTATCACGTCGGCGATAGAACGCTGTACCGCGAAATTTTCCACCCCACGATACGGCCGAATTTCATGTTAACGAGATTCATGTCCGCTACTCCGAAAGAAGGTCAGGCGATTGACCGCTATAAAATCGGGGACATTGAAATTGAAATTTATCGCATTCCAAACAAATCAGAATTAGTTTACCATGTCGTCCCGCCGGAATTCCGGTTAACAGAGGACAAGTACATGCTTCTTGATGCTGCGAGGCGGTATATGGCCGAACACAAGCCTGTTGAGACAGAATTTTCCGAGCCGGAACGCGCGCGCGAAATATTTGCCAACATAGGCCGCGACATGATACGCGATCTGTCAACGAACATGGGAATTTTTCTAAAGCCTGCTGAAATAGAAAACATGACAAAAATACTGACGCGGTACACAGCCGGTTTCGGCGTTCTGGAAATATTGCTGGCCGATGAAAAAATACAGGACATTTACATCAATTCGCCTATTGGCCAAAACCCGATTTACATAAACCATTCCGATTACAACGAATGCTCGACAAATTTGATACCAACGAAAGACGACGCAGAATCATGGGCAACAAGATTCCGCATCGCGTCCGGAAGACCTTTAGACGAAGCGAACCCGGTTTTGGATACGGACATAAACGTTCCCGGCGGGCGGGCAAGGGTTGCAGCGATAACGAAAACATTGTCGCCGGAAGGATTGGCTTTTGCTTTCCGTCGCCATAGAGATAAACCGTGGACGCTTCCGCTGTTCATAAAATCAGGGATGATAGACCCGCTATTCGCCGGAGTAATGAGCTTCTTAGTCGACGGATCAGCCTCGCTGCTTGTTGCAGGCGGAAGAGGTTCGGGTAAAACTTCATTGTTAAACGCCCTCATGCTTGAGATCTCGCCGAACAAGCGAATCCTAACCGTCGAAGACACTATTGAATTGGCAGTCGATTACATGAGAAAATTGGGCTACAACATTGAAAGATTAAAATCGCGTTCCGTGATAACGCACATAGAAACGGAGATGGCCGCCGACGAGGCATTAAGAACGGCGCTGCGTCTCGGGGATTCGTCGTTGATCGTCGGCGAAGTGCGCTCGTTGGAAGCGAAAGCGCTCTACGAAGCGATGCGTATAGGTGCGCTGTCGAATGTCGTCGCAGGAACAATTCATGGAGAATCGCCTTACGGCGTGTATGACAGGGTTGTGAACGATTTGGGCGTTCCATCAACAAGCTTCAAGGCGACGGACATAATCATAATATCAAAAATGCTTCGTTCTGCGGACGGTCTTCATCGATTTCGGCGCGTGACCGAACTAACAGAAGTACGCAAACACTGGAAAAGCGATCCGTACGAAGAAAAGGGATTTGTCAATTTAATGGAATATTCAGCGGCAAGCGACGCGTTAAAACCGACGGAAATATTGTCAACAGGCGAGTCGGAAATAATAAACCGCATCGCTTCGTTAACCAGGGAATGGGAAGGACGATGGGAGGATGTCTGGGAAAACATACAATTGCGCGCCAACATAAAAAAAGCCATGGTAGACTACTCGATCAAATTAAATTTACCCGAGTTGATTGAGGCGCCTTGGGTGACGCAGTCGAACGAACAGTTCCACATCGTGAGCGCTAGATTGAAGGAAGAGACGGGCTACATGGACCCGAAGGAAATATTTTCCAGGTGGGACAAATGGTTTTCCACAAAAGCGAAAGAACGTTTGCGATTAACAGCACGGCCTTGGGTAATTAGAAGCTGATCACATGGATGAGAAAAGGATCGATGAAGAAGAACTTATGCGCATAGCGCGCGATTACCAGCCCCGGATTTTCGAGGACGAAGAAACTGAAAAAAATGAGGAACACTTTTTATCCCTGGATTATAAGGTGTTCAAGACCGAAGAAAAAGGCTCCAAAAAGAAGCTAAATATTTACGAAAGGCTGTGCGAGTTTTCAGAAAAGATCCTCAAAGTCGAACCTTCTAAAAGTTCCGCGGAACAATTGCGCAAAGAGATAGACTTCACAAATTTACAATGCACGCCGGCAGGCGTGACGTCGGCGGCGTTTTTGTCATCCATAATACTGATTGTAATCTCGGCCGCAGCGTTTGTCTTTGCGCCTATTTTCATAGCTTTGTCCATGCTTTTGTTTTCCCTCATAGGAGGCGTTTACATTTACAAATATCCTGCAAAAAAAGCGCGAAACTTCCGTGTGAAAGCCTCCGAGGAGATTGTTCTGTCGATAGTTTACATGGTAATCTCGATGCGTATTTCGCCGAATCTTGAAAATGCGGTGAAATTTGTCGCGACGAATTTAAACGGGCCGTTAGCATTGGACTTCCGCAAATTGTTGTGGGACATCTACATGCGCAAAGCGGAGAGCATCGATAAGGCGTTGGGCACGTACATAGACGCGAGATGGAAAAACGAGAACGAGGAGTTCTCATCAGCGTTGACGTTAATAAGAAATTCCATAGACCAGCCCGAGAAAAAACGGTTAGCCATGTTAGACGAGGCGGTTGATGTCATACTAAAAGGGACTAAAGAGAGGATGAGCCATTATGCGCAGAATTTGCGCATGCCACTCCTGATCATACACGCGATGGGAATTTTGCTTCCGATAATGGGGTTGGTTATGTTCCCGGTTCTGGTTTTATTCCTATCGAACATCGTACAGCCGTATATGCTGTTCCTTGGTTACGATGTTTTTCTTTTTTTAGGACTTTATTGGTACACTTCTAGCGTGCTAGCAACGAAACCGCCGACACTTTCTAAACCAGACGTCTCGAAACATCCTGAAACGCCTAAAGAAGGATATTTTCGTGCGCATTTATTCGGCAAAAAACTTGAGATAAGAACCGCGATACCTGCGGCAATACTTTTCGCTGTGTTATTTTTTATCGGCTATAACGGGATGGTTGGGGCAGCAACGTCGTTTGAGCGCGTGATGTATTCGGCTTTAATCATCGCGTCCATCTCCCTTTCGATTTCCCTCTACGCTTATCTGGAAAGCTTCCAGCGAACGAGCGTGCGGCGGAAAGTCATAAGCGTTGAAGGCGAATTTGCTGAAGCGATTTTCCATCTGGGAAACCAACTGTCGTCGGGAACGCCCATAGAAAATGCGATTGATAAAAACCAGGAAAAAATCCGCGACTTGGGGATATCGGATTTTTTCGGTCGGATCGTGCAAAACATAAAAAGGATGGGAATGACGTTCGAACAGGCGATTTTTGATAAAAACTATGGCGCTGTCTGGTACTATCCTTCGAGTTTGATAATTTCGGTTATGAGGGTCGTTGTCGAAGCCGTGCGCAAGGGCGTTTACAACGCTTCGCAATCGATGCTATCCATTGCGCGATACCTGAAAGACGTGCATTCCATCGAAGAAGAATTACGCGACATACTCGGCGAAAGCACGACAAGCATGAAATTTTTGAGCGCGATACTCGCTCCGATGGTCGCGGGCGTGACGGTAACAATGGCGCTGATAATGCTTGACATAATCAAAGTTCTTGGGGAAAAATTAGCGGATTTAACGCAGCAAGGCGTCGGAACTAGTTTACCGTTGTTTTTGACTGTCGGATTAGACAAGGGCGGCGTCACAGCCGAGATGTTCCAATTGGTTGTCGGAATATACATGATCGAAGTGGCGGGCCTGTTATCATATTTCGTGAGCAAAATAGAGACGGGCGAGGATAAGATAAATTTATACCACACATTATCTATTAACATGTTCGTTTCGCTGGTCGTCTATGTTTTCGCAATAGTAGCGATTTATTCAACTTTGGGCTCGCAGATACAGAGCACGATAATTGGAGGGTTATAATGACTGCGTCAGACCAGCCAAGATTTTTGTTCTGGCTAGCGGCGGCGCTGATCATAGGTTTTGCTTTTTACAGCGTGTCGATGCTTCTTTTGCCAAGGTTAATACGTTTTAACCAGTTGCCGGAGACAGGGGATTTATACGTAGATAACGCGGACGTGCTGGCAACGAGAATAGCTTACGGTGCGTGCGCGCTTTGGCAATCAAAGAATAGCTTCAATAATGTGGGCTTTGACAGCACGTCGCAATATAAATCGACGTCCGGTTCGGTGGGGCAGAACGAGATACTGACTAAATTAGCGGACACGGACTGCAAAGATATTGACTGGCAATACAAAGGGGACACCATAAACGCGGACAAAAAAACTTATGACGTAACCATATCTCTCAAGAACAGCGGCTCGTTGATCGAAATAAATGTAAAAAGGAAATGATGATAAATGATAAAATTAAAAGGCCAGATCGAGGCGGAATCGGCAAAGCCATTGTTCTTAGCAATACTTGCAATAGTAGCGCTGGCCGTGATTATTGCCGTGGCTTTTTCGTTTCAAAGCATTTCATCCGGAGCGAACATACCCAACGTCTGCGACGTGGGCGGCGGCGCGTTCGATAAGGCCGTTTGTTTTCCGTTAAGGGCGTCGACATGGCTTTACGGCCATACGGTGGGGGCGTTTAAATGACTACAGGCCGTGAAAGGAATAAACCAGAACGTGAAAGCAACAGGATGGAAAATAAAAAGGGCATTACTACAGTCATGCTTGTTGTGCTCGGAGCGATTGTTGTGGCAGTAATTATTTTGATGGTCGTAATAGCGTTCGCTAACGAAGAGTCCGGCGCGGGCGGTTTAGGAATGACAATAGGAAAAGGAATATGCGGTTTCCTGGCAACTTCAATGGGCGGGTTTGGAGCCGCGATCTGCAACATTTAACCCTTTCATAGTAAATCATAGATTTACTATGCATGAAAACCATAGTTTTCATTGTCTTTTCAGAAAAGAAAAGCCTAACGTAAAAGAAAACATTTGAACAAAAGAAATGTAATAATCGAGAGAGCGAAAGATGAAATTCAATAAAAAAAGAAAAGGGATGGACGCGCACGTACTCGGGTTAGCGTTGGGCGTTGTTGTTCTTCTTCTTGTTCTTGGTGTTATTGTTGGCTTGAATACATCCGGCGCGTTCCGCGATTTTTTAAACAAGGTCCCGTGGCTTAATAAAATAATTCCTGATGGCGGAAGCGACAACCCGGGGCCAGGAGTTTTTGTGAATAACTGCGGAGCCTTGTGCGAATTCACGCTAACTTCCGGGGGCAAGCTGTGTTCGATGGAACAAGTCTGCAAGAACAACGTGTGCGAAATTAACAACGAATGCAAGAACATGCTTCCTTATGTGGGCAGGCCAAGCGGGAACGTAATTCATTTTATAGCACCGACCAAAGCAGCGGGCGGCGACCGGATACGCCTAAAGATTTCAGAAGGCAAGCCTGTAAGCGGACCCATGGCAGGAGTTTCTTATGAGATCAGAAGCGGTGATGTTCTAGAATATGATGTTTACCTGCCCTTGAAAACGCCATGCACAGGAGGCCTGTACATAGATACAACAGGCGACGACTTGGGCGACGAGGTCAAGTGGAAGGACCAGAATGGCATAACAGCCGACCTGAGAGATTGCGACAGCAATCCCGCCAAAGTTTCCAAAGAAAATGACATGACAGAATATGCGTATCGAAAATGGTATCACAGAAGGCTTGACATGTCAGGCGTCGTTGGCAAGACGCTCGAGAAAATAGCTTTGACAATGGGCGGAAAAACTTATGACTCCGGCAAGGACGGCGTTGTTTATGTCGCGCTTTACGATAATATTGTGATAACCTCGTCAGACGGCAAGCATGTGTTTTTCGATAATAGCGCCGCTTTCCTTGAGAAAGAGGGATGCGGTTTTTGGGACGGTTGCAGGTACGACCCGGATAAGACAACGGCGTTTGTTGCGCCGATAGCGTACACACCGCCGGCGCCGGCAAGCGCGCAGGCGGATATAGCCTATCAGTCTGGCGACATAATTAAATTTACGGCAACAGGCGATGGTACAGGCAAGTGGCTTTACCTTAAGACCTATGAAATAGATTCACCCTACACAATAAGACCCGGCGATATTATCGAATATGACATATTCCTTCGCACGTGCGAAAAAGAAGTCGGCGGAATAGAGCTGAGATCCAAGACCGACCCGATAAACAAATGGAAAGATGTTGCCTACTGGAGATGGACATACGACTGGGTAAACAATAAATGGCTGCGGGCCACGCCGGACAATTCTGATATGGACCTTACAGAGCTCGCGTGCAATAAATGGTATCACAGGATTTTGCCTGCGCCGCCCGACAGATGGAATAAGCACGTGGATATTGTTGACCTGGTTATCGGGTACGATGCGGCAAACGGCAAGCAGGTTCTCTCCTATTATGACAACATACGGATAACGGACGGAACCGGAACAGTAAGATGGTTTTATCCCGGAGGGCCTGTTTTTCCTCCAAATAGCTTTGACGAGAAATATGACGATGGCGGCGTAAAAGGCTTCAAGGACGTCACGTTTACAGCAACCACGCCGGCCGACATCAACAATCCATAAATGAATAGTTTGATCAAATTAATCTTATGAAAAAGGGAATTTCCGAGTACAATCTTGCGTTGCTGATGGCGCTGATAGTCGCGCTTGTGCTTTTAGCGTTTTACCTTGGTTGGATAAAAAGCAGCGGCGAGAACGTTGAAAGGGAACGGAACAAAATAGCATCGCAGGCCGGCTGTCTGGCCAACGACGTCTGCAAAACACAGGATAACAACAAAGCCTGCGTGTATACGTACGAAGGAAAAAACGAGTGCGGATGCCGGGCTTGGTTCGGAGCCGATAGCAATGCTGATTGCGCGACAGGGAAAAAATGCATTTCGCCGAGAGGCACAAATTATGGAACATGCCAATAAAGGCCAAGTGAGCGACAAAGTTTTACTGCTTGCGCTGGTGGTTGTCGGCCTAGTGATAATATTGGGAGCGGGCGTCCTGATCTTTGTCGTTGTCGGAAAGCCGTTTGCGTTAAACGCGGTTCCGATGATCGGGGACGCGCTTTGCGAGTTGTTGAAAGGATTAAGGATAAGCTGTTGATGTGGCAAAACAAGTTGAGCATCGTTTATATTTTCTAAAATTCATACTTAACTTGTTTTGAATGCCGGAACGGGAAATAAGTTTAGCGCAGGTCGTTTTGATAGGCGTGATTCTTTTGGCTGTGATACTCTCAATTATATTCGTTTTTATCATACCTAACATAAACACAGTAAAACAAAGCGGGTCGTTGGAGTTCGCATGCACAACATACCAAGGCGAATTCGGGTGCGACAACAACGCGTGCGCAATAAACTACGAAGAATCTGCATGCACGGCGATGTTGAAGAGTGTGGAGATAGAGGTCAAAGGCGCAAAGATAAACCTGTGGAAAACATGCCAAGACGCCGGGATTAACAGCGTGAAAAATTGCCATGTAAGATGCTGCGGCATACTTATTGCGGCCAGAGGAGCGTCGTGCAACGACGACACCGTGAAATGCGCTACAGGGCTTAAATGCGACGGCGCGACAAAGAAGTGTGTTAAGGAGTAAGCCTTAAAATGAAAAAGGAAATGATGCTCATGAAGCAAAAAGGCATGATGGCAATCGAAGTGATGGTAATTATCGTGCTTGCGGTCGTAGTTCTCGCTGTTCTTGTTGGCGTTATAATCTTTGGCGGCCAGCAGCCGACCAGCGATTTAGGCAAGCAAACTTTTGTGCGGGCGTGCTGCCAATTAAACATGCCGCTGACATGCACTAATGTTGATCAGGTAAAGTGCACGGTACCGGAGAATCTTAGGGCAACGTTCGGATCTGGCGACGCCAAAAACCAGATAACCCTTGAATCGGCGGCGGACAAGATAGGAATCTCATCCGATAAAGTAAAAACGTTCTGCGGCTGCTGATAGCCCTTCACAGAAAACCTCTGTTTTCTGTGCACGAAAATCAGCAGATTTTCGTTGTCTTTGAAAAGAAAGCGCTAGCGGAAAGAAACTAACGAAGAGAAAACTTAGAGATAGCCTTAAGGGAAAGAAAGCAGATTATTATTTGATGCTAAGCCACAAAAAAGGTTTCGGCCAGGACCAGGTTTTCCTTCTTGCCGGAATTTTGATACTTGTGATAACAGCATGGTTGATTTACACGCTAATAGGCGGGCCTTACTGCGACGACATGGCAAAAAGGACGGCTAATAACATAAAAATCGCTGTTGATACGGTTGCGAAAACCGGCACGTACACGAAGGACAGCCCGTACACAACATATGCAATGCTCTGCCAGAATAAGGTTGGGAGTCCGCTGACATTAAATCCTATCGCGTACAGGGCTTTCTCCACACCAGAGTATATGATCTACTGGGAGCATTTTCCCGAGTCGCCGGCCAACTTGGCAGAAGGATTGTACAAATTCGACGAAAGTTATCCGTTTACGAAAAATTTCGCGCAGATAGCTGCTGTGAATATCGGTTTGTCGTTTTTCAGCGGAACGCTTTCCACGCTGAAGAAGGTGGGGGTAACAAAAACGGTTGCGGACAAAATAACGAAGAGCAAAGCAGCCCAGATTGCAAACTATTTTCTTTTGGACGGGAAAGTTGTAAAGACCGCTACCATACCAGGCAAGACTATAACGTACGTAACCACGTTACCATTAAAAGTCATAGGTTATTTCGGGGATCTGGCAAATCGCGGGATAACTAAATCGCTGAAATTCGCTTTCAAGGTTACGAAAATCAGCGAAGGCGTGGAAATTGTGGGTAAATGGATAACGAGAAGCACGGCGCGAAACATCTTCGGCATGGAGGTCGGCCTTGGATTTCTGGGATCCATGGCAGATAATTACCTGATCGAAGTTGTGAAATTAAGCGACGACGTGGCTGCGGAAGTCGGCGACGATTTCGCGGTCAAGCTTGTAAAAGCTGTAGACGATGAAACTGGCGAAACCATCCAAAAGGCTGTGGTACCCTCGGTCAAGCGGACGAAGATAACAGAACTGGTTGATAGTCTTGCTAAAAGCTCTATCGACGAAGAGAGGGAAATGGGCAAGAACCTGCAAAGGTATTTTGCCTATACAGACAAGGATCTTGCTGGCGAGGCTGTTGAGATTCCGTTTACCAAATTGGTACAGGAAGCTGAGAAAAAAGAAACAGGTTTTTACGGATTGATTAAAAGCTCAATGGATACGGCCTCCGAGTCGTTTGAAAGAAACTCCAAGATAATGGCAAAAAAATACGGTTTATATTCCCACCGGCCAATAACGTCATTTTTTGAGCAGACCGGAATTACCAGGTTTAACAAGAACGTAAACGCGTTTGATGTTTTCCGCAGGATGGAGTTTTTCGACGTGGACGACACAGGAAAGGCGCTGCTAAAGCCGGAGATTGCGGAAAATATACAAAAGAGGTTTGCGGATCACAAGATTAAAACCGAAATTCTGGACACCGAAAAAATGACCGACGGCGTAGTCAGATTTTTCGCAGGCGACAAGGCGATAGTAGCCGGTGTTGAAACTGATACGGCTATTGTGTCTTTCCTGGAATCGCAGACAAAGGAAGGATTGGCGACAGACCAGAAATTGTATAGAAGGCTTCTAGAAGGCACGGCCACAGACGCGGACGTGGGAAAGGTGGCGGCATCGCTGAGCATCGGTTACAAAAAAGAGTTGGAAGAGCTTGGGTCAGATGAGGCGGGCAAAAAATTGTTCGATTCTGTCGCGGCCAAACTTGACAAGCCCGATTACAGGGAACAACTGGTAAAAGATTTTTCGAAAGAGCTTGAAAGGGCAGCGAAAATATCGGGCGCGGAAACAGACGACGCCCTGGAGATAGCGAAATTCGCGACAGCGTGGAAACGAGAACCGGAATCGCTGGCGTTAATGGCCGACGAGAGTTACGAGTTTCTGCCGTATTCAATCTATGACAAGCTAGGCGGCTGGGAGCCGAAAGGCACAACGAAGTTTATGAAAATGAATTTGATGAGCTACACTGTGAGCGACGTTGAAAACGATCTCAAATATTCCTACATCAAAGGCCCGAATTCAGGATGTGAATCAAACACGGTTTGTTTAAACCAGAAGGGCGTTGAGCAGAGAAAAGTCGACGTTGCGGAACAGGATATCGCTGGATATGAAACAGCTTACGTCGTTTCTAAAAGTGTTACGCTAAAATTAAAAAGGGACGGCTTCACATCGCCTTTGGGAGCTGGGTTGGGCGCATTTTCTTTCACAGACAATCCAAGATTCCATCTGGTGTCGCCGTGCCTAGCGGAAATAAAATTTTACGAGAGCGGAACCGAGAACGGCAAGCCAATAATCATGGCAGACGTTGACAAATGCCCGACTCCAGGGCGGTCGAATTATTGCTATTTCGACGAAGGAAAGTTCAACGAAATGGCAGCCGGATTTTATTCTGCGCTTACGTGCTCTGTGATAGCGGACTTTGGAAAATTTGCGCTAGTCGGATTTTTGTTGCAGCCTGCGTGCAGTTCCATAGAAGTTTTTACAGAGTACGACACAACTTGGCCTTTCCGTCCGTTCCAGCCCCTGAACAAAGAACACATGAATATTCTGAACTGCAACATAGAGAAAAATCCGAAGGACGCCGCGAAACTGGCGACAAAGGCGTGCTGCGGCATAGCGCAATGCACAGGTAATTTTGTCTGCTCGGGCGTTGATTACGCGGAAAAGAACAGGCTGATATGCGGTGCGGATAAATG